>JBJMLT010000311.1:0-3326 GCA_045805165.1 Flavisolibacter sp. | reverse complement strand
TTATATGACAGTGATCTTCCCGAATGGACTAATGAGCTAATAAAATCAAAGGGGTTCACCATAACAAACAAGGCCTTATTTCTCCTCATTGACCATATAGGGAATGATCTTAGCCGGTTAAATAATGAGATCAATAAGTTAACCTTAAATCTTTCAGGGACGAAAAACATTACAGAAGATGATATTGAAAATTTTGTAGGAGTAAGCAAAGAATTCAATGTATTTGAATTCCAGCATGCAATTGCAAATAAAGATCTTTATAAAGCGGTCAGGATCATTAATTATTTCGAAGCAAATCCGAAAGCTGCTCCCATACAATTGATCTTTCCATCTCTTTATAATTTTTTCAGTAAAGTACTTATGGTTTATACTGTTCCGGCGCGTGATGAAAAGGCTGTTGCTGCAGCGTTAGGCGTTAATAGTTTTTTTGTGAGGGACTATCTTCAAACAGCGACCAGGTTTAGCTTTGAAGAAGTTGAAAAAGTTATTCTTCTATTGCATCAATATAATTTAAAAGGGATTGGAATAAATGATGCTGATTCAACTGATGCCATGCTTTTGAAGGAAATGGCAGCAAAAATTATTACAACGTCATCATAATACTTTAAAGCTTTCCTTTTTATCTATAGCCAATTGCGCTTTTAATTCTTCAAGAGAATTATATTTTTCCTGCGCCCTAAGGTATTTTTTAACTATTATGCGGATCACTTTACCATAAATATCCTGTTGCCAATCGAATAAATTAATTTCAATCCTAACATCGGAATAATATAAGGTAGGCCGGTTTCCTATGCTGAGCATTCCTTTAAGTCTGATATTGTTAAATTCTGCATAGGCCGCATATACACCATGACCTAATCTAATCTTTTCCGAGTCGGTATACTCGAGATTAGCAGTAGGGAAGCCTAATTGCCTGCCTAACTGGTCGCCTTTAATTACTATGCCATCAAAGAAAAAATCGTAACCAAGACAAAGGTTAGCGGTTTCAATATCACTATTTTGGATGGCTTGCCTGATCTTAGTTGAGCTTACAGCAATTTCTTCCAAAACATGCCTGGGAATTTCTAAAAGGTTGTATTTGTAAACTGACGCTTTCTGTTCCAGTAATTTGAAATTTCCTTTTCTATCCTTTCCAAAATGATGATCATAACCAATAATTATTGTATGCGGATAGAAATTCTTTATTAAAAATTCACTGATATACCGGTCTGCCGGAAGCTCTGAAAAATCTTTAGTAAATGGAACAATCACTAAATGATCGATCCCTGTTCGAGCCAATAGTTCTATTTTTTCAGGAAGTGTATTTATGAGCTTGATATCTCTATCAGAGGACAGGATTTTGCGCGGATGCGGATCGAATGTAATTATTACTGATTCGCCGCTGATCTTTTTTGCTTCATTAATTAATGCAGATATTATTTTTCGATGCCCTTCATGAACACCATCAAAAGTGCCAATGGTGATAACCGACCTTTTAAAATCAGGAAGTTTGTCAGTAATTAAATGTACCTGCATAAATGGCCGCTAAGATACTATTGGCTTTTTTAATTTTTTTGCGGCTTCAATTGCTGCCTTAGATTTGCTCAATAAGAAATATTCATGTCACTTTATTCAAAAAGAGGAGTTTCTGCACAAAAAGAAGAAGTTCATGCTGCGACGGAAAATATAGATAAGGGTCTTTTTCCGAAAGCCTTTTGTAAAGTATATCCTGACTTGCTTGGGAGCGATGAAAAGTGGGTAAATATTATGCATGCAGACGGGGCCGGGACAAAAAGCGTACTTGCCTATTTATACTGGAAAGAAACCGGGGATATTTCTGTTTGGAAAGGAATTGCGCAGGATGCCATTGTAATGAATCTGGATGATGTTATATGCACGGGCATTTATACAAATCTGTTATTTTCTTCTTCGATAGACAGGAATAAGAATTTAATACCCGGAGAGGTATTGAAGGTACTGATAGAATCATCTCAGGAATTCTTTGACAAAATGAAAGATCATGGGATTTATATAGAATTCTTAGGGGGTGAAACTGCTGATGTTGGTGATGTTGTAAGAACAATAGCAGTAAATGGCACAATGGCTGCCCGATGGGAGAAGTCAAAAATTGTAACCAATGAAAAAATCAAAGCCGGAAATGTAATTATTGGACTTGCCAGTTATGGGAAATCGATCTATGAAGAAGAATACAATAGTGGAATTGGAAGCAATGGACTAACGAGCGCCAGGCATGACGTACTGGATAAATCATATAAGCGAAATTATCCTGATTCTTATGATGTACATTTAAATGATGAAGTTATTTATATAGGAAACCACAAACTGACAGATGAAATACATATAGCATATAAGGAGAATAAAATTGTAATGGATATTGGCAAGCTGTTATTATCTCCCACCAGAACTTTTGCTCCTGTCATTAAGAAGATAATTGAAGAAGATATTGAAATTTATGGGATGATACATTGCAGCGGCGGGGGCCAGACAAAATGCATGAAATATATGCCAGAGGACGTACAGATCATAAAGGACAATCTTTTTGAAGTTCCGACGATCTTTAAAATAATACAACAATCCAGCGGCTCGGATGACAAAGAAATGTACCAGGTATTTAATATGGGATGCCGTATGGAAATATATACAAATGAGGCCTCAGCAAGAGAAATTATTGAATTTGCGAATGAATATAAAATTGATGCGCAGGTTATTGGAAGGGTAGAAGAACATACAAAAAAGTCCCTTGTTATTAGAAACAGGGACATAGAAATAAATTATCAATATTAGCTTTTGCTACTACTACGAATTTTTCTTAGCTAATACAGGTATGGAAGGATCTTTGGAAGTAATTTCAATGATGCCTTCTTTTCCTTTTTTGCCATATTTTTTAATAGCTTCCGAGCCTTTTACAACATTTATAGATCTAATATTTTCAGCGGCTGTATTTAACTGAGTTTTATATCTACTCAATTTTCCGATAAGGTTTCCATCAATTACAAGAAGCGGATCCGTCTTAGAGGTATCTTTTGATGAAGCTGGATTTAAAGTTGTTGTGCTTTCCAGGGATTTGCTTTTTAAAAATCCGGAATGATCTTTAACCATATTAACGTATTGGCTTATCGAAAGAAGTAGTTTTTGCGCTATTAATTTTTGATTGAATGTTGAAGTAATAAACTGACGATCTTTTTCATTGGTAATGTATCCACATTCAATTAACACGGCTGGACATGGGTTCTTATATAAGACCCAAATTCCTGCATTTTTTGTTTGAAGATCATTGTTTATTTTATAAACAGAACTTAATTCTGACACGATGGCAGAGCCCAATT
>JBJMLT010000310.1:0-12066 GCA_045805165.1 Flavisolibacter sp. | reverse complement strand
CAATGGAGACAGGCTTGACCAGGTAATCGAATGCACTGATTCGCATGGCCTCAATAGCAAAATGGTTGTATGCAGTTATGAAAATGATCTCGCCTTCAAAATCTCCTAATTCTTCCACCAGGCGGAAGCCATTCATTTTAGGCATTTCAATATCAAGGAATAATACATCCGGCTTTTGATGCTTTATAAGTTGAACAGCTTCTTCAGGTTTTTGCATTGCAGACAATACTTTTACTGCAGGACAATACTTCTCCAATTTATTCTGCAGGTTTTGCAGGCTGTTTAATTCATCATCAATAAGTATAGCTTTTAATGTTGTTGTCATTATACGGGTTTGATCTTTATTTCGCAACGAGTGCCTGATGCATTTCCCTGTTCGTCATATAAATCGGTGATCAATACTTCATCGTCTGAACTATGCTGCCGGTTAAAGATATTGATCCGTTCGCGGGTAATATGCAATCCAACACTTTTGTACTTCGATTTGCTTTGCAAACGATATAAGGCAGCCTTTTTACGTCCCACCCCATTGTCCTCAATAGAATACTTGATATAATCGCCTTCCAACCGGATGGAAATAGATAACCGTAAATCCGGTTGATCGCTATTGGCCAAACCATGCACAATTGCGTTCTCAACAAATGGCTGAATGAGCAGGGGAGGAATTCGGTAATTATCTTCCGTTAGTTCTTTATCAATGCAAACCTGGTAGGAAAATTTATTGTGAAAACGGAACTGTTCAAGATCGACATACAGTTGCAATGCTTCCAGGTCTTGAGAAACAGTAATCAAATCATGGAAGCTATTCTCTAAAATAATGCGGATGAGGCGGGCAAATTTGTTCAGGTAGTCGCTTGCCTGCCTTTCTTTATTCTGCATTATAAAATTCTCAATGCTGTTAAGGCTATTAAAAATAAAATGAGGGTTCATTTGCGCGCGCAGGGCAGTCATCTCCATTTCAATAAGTCTCTGCTTAAAAGCAGCCCGCTTTCGGATGCTTGCTATATTTCTGCGGATAAGAATGATAGCAAGTAAAATAATTAAGGCTGCGCAAGCTATCCAGAATGTAGCGGTCTGCCACCAGAAAGCTTTAACAGTTATATATACGATATCTTCTTCTGAAGGCGAAAGCGATTGCTTGCCGGTACCTTTTACATGAAGTGTATAATTTCCAGGTGAAATGTTGTAAAAAACAAGATGGCCGTTCTCATTTTGCTGCCAGGTATTCATAGCCCCATCGAGGCGGTAATAATAATGTTTCTCATTATTATTGTCATAATTCATAATGGAAAAATCAAGAGCGAACCGGTTGTATCCGGCCGGTATCACCATTTGTTTTTCTCCTGAAGAATTGTATTGAAAAAAGTAGGGCTTATCCATAACTGAAGCTTCACTAAAATGAACTTCTGTAAAGGATGATTGAGGCTTCACTAATTCATCAGGATTAAAACGAACGAAATAATTACGGAAGCCTGAATACATGTAGCCGTCGTTATTGGCATGCAAAACTCCATCATCAAAATTGTTTGGTAATCCATCCGCGCTGCTAAAATGCTTTATGAGGCTGGAAGTGGTTAAACAAAAGATACCCCTGCCTGAATTCATCCATAGATTTTGCTGTTTATCAAAAGCAAGAGCTGATACCTCTACACCACCGATCAATGGATCTTCCGAATAATCATAAACGATCTTTTTTGTGGAAGGGTCAAATGCAAATAGCCCTTTAAAGGTGCCAATCCATAGAAGCCCTTTTTTATCTTCGGTAATGTATTCGAAGTTATTGCTATGAGAATGTAATTGGTTACCTGTAAATTGAAAAAGATGAATAAATCCATCTGTACTACTATCGTACCTGTAAAGTCCCTGATTCCTTGATCCTAAAAAGATCTCCTTTTTATTGGAAAGGAAAATATTCATAATGAACATTGGCGGGGAGCCTATTTTATTCGGGTCGCATTCATAATGGCGGGTAAATTTTTTTTCTAAACGATCAAAAACATATAAGCCATTACCTCCATTATTTCGGGTCCTTATCCACCATTCACGATCATTCTTTTGAATAATGGTACGCAATCCCACCGGAAAGTCGCCTCCTGTAGTATTATATATGTTTAAATCTGAAGCTATTAAATTCAATTGCACAAGCGAATTCTCTGTTGTGAACCAAACAATGCTATCTCCCTGGCAAAGGACATAGTAAGGCTTTAATGAATCCAGGGGAAGCCTTCCGGGAGGCTTCCTGTGTAAAGTAAATTGAACTGGAAGCTCTCTTGTTTCATTGAATAAATAAATACCTTTTTTAAGCCAGGTGCTAAACCATATGCCATATTTATTTTCATCACATGAATAAATATAATCAGCATCAGCTGGTTGATTTAAATCCGAGGATGTATTGATACCCCATAGCTCAAATTGCTGCAATGAGGGCCTTACATAGCTAACGCCGTTGTCGGTACCGATCCAAAGGATATTTTGTGCGTCAACAAAAACAGAGGAAATATTATTTCCACTTAAAGAGTACGGTTCCATAAAACCAGGATGGTATAAATAAGCCTTGTTCTTTAAGGTTATAGGGTCCACCAAAATCAATCCACCATCTGTTGCTGCAACGATCCATGAGTAACCCTGCCTGTCCTTCCATTCTGTAATGGAATACACTACGCCACTTTTATTAGCAAGGGGAATTTGTTCAAATGTGCCTTCAGAAGGATTAAAGAGCTGCAAACCACCACCAAAAGAACCTATCCAGTATTGTAAGCGTGAATCCTGATAAATGGTACGTATGGTACCTGAAGAAATCCGGAATCGCTTTTTTTCCTGCATCGTATGCTCATCCAATAGAAATAGTGCGTTGGATGCAATGCCCCATGGTAGTTTTTGCCTATCCTGTATGAGGTTTGCGTAGGAAACGATCTGTTTTCTGTCCAGCATTAATTTTACCGCCGGCTGTATTTTTTTATAACGAAGAAGACTGTCAAATCGATAAAGGTTTGAAGTATTGGTTATCAGGGCGGTATTATCCGTTGTTAAATAAACATTTGCATATTCATCGTTTTCAATACTACTGGTATCGGATGGATTATGCCGGAAATTATAAAACCGGCCTGTTTGTTTTTTATAGTAACTGATGCCTTCGCTGGTACAGATCCAAAGTCCGTTTTTATGATCACAAACAATGTTGTAAACACCATTAAAGATCAATGAATTTTGTACACCCGGAATTTGGTGAAAGGTTCGTACCCTGTATCCGTCGAAGCGATTGAGGCCATCATTAGTACCGAACCAGATAAATCCATCATTATCCTGCGCGATACAATTCACCTGGTTATTAGACAGGCCTTCCTTTTCACTAAGGTGTGAAAATTGAATATTTGGAAAGTTTTGTCCGTAATTCTTTTCAATTGAAAAAAACAGGATGATATACCAGACAGCATATCGCATTGGTATCAGTTGCTATTTAAAGTTAGCACAAACCATATGATAAAATTCTAAAAGAGAATAATGGATTATTTAGTTGGAACATTAAAATCCGAAGGTGGGAATATGAGTCCAGTTTGTGCTTCAACGAGGTTTAGTGTAAAACTTGTTATTTTACCATTCGTATTTGAAGTTGTATTTAATCTTACCAACCCTCCCCAATTAAAGATGGTCTGGTTAATTGCCATCAATTCTAAACCAGGATCAATACTATACATTTTGTTTAATAACTGGAAGAAGCCCGGAACAGCAGTACTCATCCAATAATGCTGCTTTTCGTTATCGTTTCCTTTATACAAGTGTGTGCAAGTAAAGCTATCTATTTTTTCAATTCCTACTACTGCCATATCCGGATCTTTGGCTGATCCCCCACCTTTTATCACCTGCGATTTGTGGTTTAGATAATTATAATAAATGGTCTGGTATGGGCTTGAAAATTTATAAAATATAGCGATATGACTTAATACTTTAATTCCGGTCTGGAAAGTTACATCATAACGAAAGCCAATGGAGGAATCCATTTGAATCTGAGCTCCAATTTTAAAATTAACTCCAGAGCCAGTTAATGATCCTAAATATTCCAACAAAGCAGTTTTTGAATTCAATGGATGCTTTGCGAATAATTCAGCTTTATTGATTTGTTTGCCAGGTATCATTGAACATAAAAAGATGAATGGTATTAACAAAAAGCAGTTGTTACGCATAACTTAATGATTTGGGTGTGTGCAGAAAAAAAAGGATACGGATGGTGTGCCTCGATAAACTATAATTTCAGAAATTCCACGCGACGGTTATTCGCCTTGCCTTCAGCAGTTGAGTTAGAAGCAATTGGTTGCGATGCACCTTTTCCATCTGTCTGAAGTCTTGAAGCATTAATGCCAAAATCTTTGACCATACTGGCTTTTACGGCCTCTGCCCTCTTCTTAGAAAGAGTCATATTGTCGCCAGAATTCCCATCTGAATCTGTATGTCCGATAATATTTACATTGATAGAGGCATTTTCTGTAAGCACATTAGCGATATCTTTTAATACTCCATAAGATTGCGGCTTAATTTTATCGCTATTAACATCAAACAGAATTCCTGTTGTTACAAATTTTCCTTCATTAAGCAATTTGCTTCTTGTATCCGGCAAGCCGGCAGCGAATTTTATATTGCTTAAAAGATAACGGTCGTCCGCTTTCATATCGCCCGATATTTCGAACAGTGCAGTGTTATAATTTTTAACATCGGGAAAAGCTTTAGGCAGGTCGAATATTTTTTCTTCGTTGAGATAAACACGCAGGCGTTGCTTTTGTCTCCATATAGATACATGTGTCATGCGCATTCCAGATGCTGAATGGAATTGCATAGTGTTTATGTGATTCTTCATAAAGCTTTGTCCATTTTCAAAGCTTTCCGTACCCCCTTCTCCGCCATTGTTCAAACCGGAGGTTGGCTGCAAGCTTATTTTTACACCAGACCTTTTATCAGAAGGTATAAATGAACCATCAAAAACCTCCTTGCCATTTTTCCCTGTAAGAAAATAAATAGAGAGAGCAGGTGAGTAATAACTGAATTTATCGTTGCAGATCAGATCATATTCGAAAGTGAAATTATCAGGCAAGCTTTTAATGTATTCGGGAATGTACTTGCCCTGTTTTGTGAGCATTAATAAATGGCCTTCTTTACCAGATGTATTTACTACTTCTCCGGTTCCGTTTGTATTCCATGAGGCCGGAAAATCTCCAATCGCATCTTTTAAAAAATCGTCGTAAGCCAGAACCTTATCACCGGGAATGAAATCGAACTTGCTGTAGATCTTTAAGCTTCCTTTACTTTCCGGAACATTTTGAGAGCTACTGTTTTGCGCGGTATTCGCCTGGGTAGTAGTTGCGGAGCCGGCATTATTTTCTGTTGGCTCAACAGTTTTTTTGCTATTCTTATTGAATAATTTGCCTAGCACTTTATCAGTGAGTTTTTGTCCGGCTTTCTGAGTAGCTATATTAGCGCCTTGTCTTACACCTGCGCCTGCCTGTTGCTTAAGGAGATCTGAAGTGGATTGGGAGTGCGCTGAGAAGGCTAGTCCAGTTAAAGCGGCATAAATTAAAAAGGTTCTCATACAAAGAAGTTTTTAAGATTGGTAAATATTGTGAAGTGATCTTAGGTATGCCGGAAATTGATATGTGATCGTAAGCTACTATTGAATAACCCGGTTAGTTAGCGGAAGTAAATAAGTGGAGGAGATGGTTTAATGGATGGTGGAAATGGAGAGATGATCGCTGATTTTAAGATCGCTGATCTCTGATTTTCTGAACTCCGATTACCATTACCAGCGGCTGATTGCTAAAATAAGAGATCATCACATCAGAGATCAGCGATAATATTCTATTGAAACAGATCGGCTTCCTGGTAGGTTAATTGGTTGTTTATAATTTTTGCTGGTTGGGTGTAGGGATGTTCGGTGGCTTTGTTAATGTCCATGATGTGCCAAACCTTCCAGCCTTTATGTTTTAAATAGTCGGATACAAGTGACCTGTGGCAGCTCCACCATACTGCTTCAGAACACATTATGGCCGTTCTTTTTTGATATGCATGGGTTTCCAGAGACTCAACAGCTTTCTTAAAAGGTTCTGTTTCCATATAATCAGCATAGCCACGAAAAGCTGAATTCCGCCAGGCCGTATTGTGAGAATTAATAAGTGGTTTTCGTCTTCCACCCAAATCTTTAAAATGGATGTAGTCTATTCCATTTTCAGGAAGATAGATTTCCATTTGTTCTTTGTTGAATTGGGGAAATCGTTTTGATCCGGGATAATTTCTGATGTCTGCTAAAAGTTGAATGTTGAAGTTCTTCAGAAGGTTTAGAAATTCATCTATGGAGCGGGTGGAATGACCGATGGTGTAGATCGCTGATGTATGATTTGATGATATCTGATCTGGCTTCATAATGTATTCTATACTATTTATAAAGCTGTTGTTCATCCGTGTAGTAGGTTATTCTTGAATTGACCATTTCACTATGAATTTGCCCGCCTTTGGGGCTGATTTTTTTATCTGCATTATGGATCATTAAAAAGTCGCGTATCTCTCCATTGATGATATCGGGATCTTCTTTTTTTATCTGCTTCTCTGCTTTCTGCAAGACTGATTTAATTGATTTGGCCAGTGATTTGATCTTTGCATCAGGGATTTTATTGCTAATGGATAAGGGAGATATGCCAGCGCTCCATAGAATTTCATCTGCATAGGCATTTCCAATTCCACGTATCAATTTCTGATCCATCAGCAAAGTTTTAATATTTGTTCTTTTACCTGATAGTAATTTTTTCAGGAAAGAATAATTCACTTCAGATGATAATGCATCCGGAGCCTCTTTTTCTGCAGGATCCAGTGTAATATTTGCTTTCTTCTGATAATCAGTTAAAACCAAACCTGTATCGTCTGTAAAATAGAATTCAGCCAGTGTATGTTTCTGTTCATTTTTCTTTTGAAAGAGAAATAGCTTTCCATGCAGCATTAAATGAATGGCCATTACTTTCTTATTGTTAAAGTAGAAGTAAAGCTCTTTCCCTTCTCTTTCTATTTTTTTTAAAGCTGCGTTCTTCAAAGCTTTTTTAAAGCTGGCGGGTGTCACGTTCAGTTTAGCTTTTGGAGCTATGGTTATTTTATCTATTTTTTTTCCTTTTAACTTCTTCGTTAAATTCCCGGCAAATACCTGCAGGTCCGGTAATTCAGGCATAGTCTATAGTTTTTCTATTTATACCAATTCTCTATTTGTTCTCCAATTGCATCTACAAATTTCTGATCTTTTGCTCCATCAATTTTCCAGTTATTGGTCAGTCTTTTTATAATTCCTATGTTCTCATCATTAATATAAACATCGAATTCAGCACAAAAATCATCAGTGCATGTTTGTGCAATAGGAATGGCTTCACCTTTATATTGCTTATCCTGATATTCGAATTCAATAGTAACAGGTTCCTTTTCCAATTGGCCTATAAAGTCCTGCATTAACTTAATAAGGCGCTTTTTCTGGCTTTTAGCAGATGTGCTCCATTTTTCTTTATCATACCTCTTATGAGCAAGCTTGAACTTTAGTCCGGTAAGAGAAGTGGAATAATCATTTGCGTTCAGCTTTTTTACATTCTGATGGGCCAGAATATACCAATGATATTCTGTACCTACGGGAACACCGGAACCTTCAGGCGCTTTGCCTGCCCTGCGTTTGGTAACGGCATAGGATATTTCCCAAAGGTCAGGCGTTATTTTAGTTTCTTTCCATTCACCTTTATCGTAGTACCATTTATGGCTACGGCCTACTTTCATTCCTGTGTAATGCTGACCTTCAAAATCCTTGAATTCATTATATGATTTACTGAGATCTTTTTTTATTTCTTTTTTCTTTACGGCAGGTACTGTTTTTTTAGATCTAACAGCTGCTTTTTTTCTTACGGGCGCTTCTTTTATCATCTTTGTAGATATTAAGGTTATAAAAAGTAGTATGCAATTCAAAAGCCAATTTGGGGGGGAGAGGGAGGGAATAGAGGAAAGTTGACAGGTTGACAAGTTGACAAGGTGAGAAATGTTGGTTATGCGTGAAGGAGGGAGAGGAGAGAGGTATTAAATTTGAATGGGTATGAGTAAAATATTTGTTTATGAGTCAGGCATTTGTCAGGGAGAATGATGAGCAATGGCTGCATGATGTTCAGCCTACCTTAAATGCTTTGGTGGTTTATTTAACAAGAGAAAATAATGGGGTAAGAGTGTATGAGAAAAGAAGCTATATGAATCCGAAAGCTGGAAAAGAAGTTCATGAAATGAGTAATGGACTTTCCTATACAAAAGATGATGAAGGGAAATGGATCGTATTATGGTAAAAATAAAGGAGGCCGATTTACAACCCCCTTTTTACCTCATGTGAATGAAAACGAATTATTGATGTGCTGCGTTAGAAGATGAGGTTGTTAATGTTTTACTTGCTGTATAATAGGTTACTCTTGATTTTGTTTTTGAATAAGCTGTTTTTGTTTTAACCTTTACGTTCTTTGGTTCCGTACCAGCATCTACAGTTGTTACATTATTAGCATTGAATATGGACATTGGATCGGCGCTGTTATACGGAGCACCCAATGAAATATTCAGTGCATTAGCATCAGGGTTAAATATCAAAGTACCTTCAGGTACTGCAACACCTGTAGAAGATCTTTGACTTACAATGCGGTAAGTAGCTGGCGATTGCATTAAATAGGCTTTTATTCTTCCCTGTGGAAGTCCGTCTATCCACACAATCCCTTTATTAGAACTATCGAGAGTAATTGAAATGGTTGATTGAGTATTACCATTATCAGTAGTACTTGTTGAATTTAGCTGATTTGTATTTAACTGATAAGTACCTAAAACAGGAAAAGTCTTTTCAATAGTTAGTGTATCCGGCATAGGCTGAAGCTTATACTTAGCTTCGATTGAGTCCGCAGTGGATTGTGCTTTTGAACCAAAAGAAAGGAACAAGGCTGCCACAGCCATGAATAGAATGTTTTTCATACGTTATTTTTTTAGTCTCTGAGTCCCTATGTACGGAATACTGTGCCAAATTTTTAATAGAGGAATTGGCAATTTGGAATTTGGAATTGGGTTTTGGAATTGTGAGGGGAGGAGGCTTTGTTAAATTTTTTAGCAAAAGGAAAGGCTTATGTATCTTCGTTTGCAGTGTTTGGAAGAGAAATATGAAACAAAAAGAGATAGCTACAAATGGCCATGGGAAACAGGAATACATTGAAATTTATGGGGCTAAAGAGCACAATCTAAAGAACATTGACATCTCAATTCCCAAGAATAAATTAGTTGTTATCACAGGCATTAGCGGAAGTGGAAAATCTTCCCTTGCATTTGATACCATATATGCCGAAGGCCAGCGCAGATACATGGAAACCTTTGGTGCATATGCACGGCAGTTCATTGGAGAAATGGAGCGGCCTGATGTGGAAAAGATCACCGGGCTCTCACCTGTTATTTCTATAGAGCAAAAGACCACTAATAAGAATCCGAGATCGACTGTAGGCACAGTAACTGAAGTATATGATTTCCTTCGATTATTATTTGCGAGAGCCAGCGAAGCCTATTCTTACAATACTAATAAGAAGATGGTGCATTGGAGCGAAGATGAGATCGTAGGAAATATCTATAAAAGATTTGAAGGGCATAAGATCACCATTCTTTCTCCCCTTGTAAGAGGCAGAAAAGGACATTACAGGGAACTATTTGAAGAAGTAAGGAAAAAAGGCTTTTTGAAAGTGAGGGTTGACGGGGAAGTTAAGGATCTGACACCAAAAATGCAGGTGGACAGATATAAGATCCATGATATTGAACTAGTGGTAGACAGGATGAAGGTAACGGGCGATATGAGAACACGCATCAGTCAGAGTGTACAGCAGGCTTTAAAATCGGGCAAGGATCTGATGTTTGTTGCCTTTGAAAGTGATGGTGGTAAATCATCTTTAGCCAAATATGGTGAGGTGGCATATAGCCGTCAATTAATGTGTGAGGATACAGGGATCAGTTATGAAGAGCCATCTCCCAATTCCTTTTCATTTAATTCTCCATATGGAGCTTGTCCAACCTGTAAAGGCCTCGGACAGGTATATATGATAGATATGAAGGCTGTAATACCTGATGATTCATTAAGCATTAATGAAGGTGGAATTGCACCCCTGGGAGGAGAAAGGGAAGCTTATATCTTTCGCCAGGTGCAAACACTAGCCAGGAAAAATAAATTCAGTCTTGATAAGCCAATAAAGGAACTGCCATCAAAGGCATTAAACTTCATTTTATATGGAAAAGAAAATGGCTTAACGGGCGATGAGCTTCAATTTGATGATGAACAATTAGATAGTAATGTATATAGCGGTGAATTTGAAGGAGTGGTGAACCAGGTAAAAAGATGGTTTGCCAGCAGTACCAGTGAAGTTATTCAACGCTGGGCTGAGGCCTTTATGCAATTGACGATGTGCAAAACCTGTAATGGCAGCCGGTTAAAAAAAGAAAGCCTTTGGTTTAAGATCGATGAAAAGAATATTTCGGAATTGAGTAATATGGATCTTGTGCAATTATATGGATGGTTTGAGGGAATTGAAAAAAGATTAAGTGCAAGGCAAAATATTATTGCAAAAGAGATCATTAAAGAGATAAGAGACCGCATACAGTTTTTATTGGATGTTGGACTGACTTATTTAACGCTTAACAGACCTACGCGGACATTAAGCGGAGGAGAATCTCAACGTATACGACTGGCCACACAAATAGGATCTCAACTGCAGGGAATAACTTATGTGCTGGACGAGCCATCGATTGGTTTACATCAGAGAGATAATCACCGATTAATCACTGCACTAAAGAATTTAAGGGATATTGGTAACAGCGTATTGGTAGTAGAACATGATAAGGATATAATGCTGGCAGCGGATCATTTAATTGATGTGGGACCTAAAGCAGGATTCCATGGTGGGCGCATCATGGCGCAAGGCACACCTGATTTCGTTCTATTAAATAATTCACTTACCGCTCATTTTTTAAATGGAGAAAGGACAATTGCGATTCCCAAAGAAAGAAGAAAAGGGAATGGAAAATTTATTGAGCTGAAGGGAGTGAATGGAAATAATCTGAAGAATGTATCGGTTAAATTTCCATTGGGAAAAATGATCGTTGTTACCGGAGTTAGCGGAAGTGGAAAATCTACATTGGTCAATGAAACTCTTTATCCTCTGCTTGCACAGCATTGTTATAATTCGAAAGCATCGCCACTTGAATATAAAAGCATATCAGGATTAGATAATATAGATAAGGTTATAGAGATCGATCAGTCACCCATTGGGAGAACGCCCAGAAGTAATCCTGCAACTTATTGCGGGTTCTTTACAGAGATCAGAACTTTATTTGCATCCATTCCCGAAGCGAAGATCAGAGGATATAATGCAGGAAGGTTTTCATTCAATGTCAAAAGCGGCCGGTGTGATGTATGTGAAGGAAGTGGCTTACGAACCATTGAAATGAATTTCCTGCCTAATGTATATGTGCATTGCGAGAAGTGTAATGGCAAGCGGTATAACAGGGAAACACTGGAGATCAGATTTAAGGGCAAATCTATTTCTGATGTTTTGGATATGACTGTTGAAGAAGCCGTTCAATTTTTTCAGAATGTACCCTTCCTGTACCGAAAGATAAAAGTACTGGAGGATGTAGGACTTGGGTATATAACACTTGGGCAATCTTCAGTTACATTAAGCGGAGGCGAAGCACAAAGAGTAAAATTGGCTACTGAACTGGCAAAGAGAGATACAGGTAAAACATTTTACATATTGGACGAACCAACAACAGGTTTGCATTTTGAAGATATTCATCACCTGTTAGAAGTGTTGAATAAACTGGTTGACAGAGGGAATACAGTACTGGTAATAGAACATAATATGGATGTGATAAAGGTAGCCGATCATATTATAGATCTTGGTCCTGAAGGCGGCGGTGGCGGAGGGAGAATCTTATTTGAAGGAACTCCGGAGAATTTTATAAATGTGTATGTTATTTATAGGTTTTTGGTTGTTTAGGTATATATTT
>JBJMLT010000309.1:0-7170 GCA_045805165.1 Flavisolibacter sp. | reverse complement strand
TTTATTTAATTGCTCATTTGTTACTGGAACCAAAACATATACTTTCTTTCCATTTTGTACTTTTTCCTTTTTTATATTAAAGGTGTTACTGGTAATCAATTTTATTTCTTCCTGGTTCAACACCTTACCTGAAGCGTCTTTAAAAATAATTGTAGTATCACTAAACGAAAAACTTTGTCCGCTACTATAAACTGATAATGCAATGAATATTAGTGTAAGTAACTTTTTCATTCTAATACATTTATAACAAAGAAAATTTAAATTGAATATCTATTTATAACATGTTAATGTGATATTTTAAATAATACAGGTGAACATTTTAAATAAAAAACCAGGCAAAAAGCCTGGTTTTTTATTTATTTCTACTTATAACTTTAAAAATCAATTCACATCGAATTATTTATTCATCATTTGCTTGGCTTCAATACTTAGTGTTGCATGAGGTACAGCACGGAGCCTGGCCTTATCAATCAACTTTCCGGTGATGCGACAAATACCATACGTTTTATTTTCAATTCGCATTAAAGCTTTCTCCAGGTGATCGATGAACTGGATCTGGCGACTTGCCATCTGACTCAGTTGCTCTCTTTCCATACTCATGCTGCCATCTTCCATGGTCATATATCTGCCATCTTCCATATCCCCTCCTTCATCCTTACGGGTAATAAGGCCTTGAAGATAAGCCAGCTCTTTCTTAGCGGTTTCAAGCTTCTTCATTATCAGGTCTCTGAATTCGATAAGTTCTGTATCTGAGTATCGCATACTTGGGCCGGTGTGTTCTTGTTGTGGTGAATCGAGTACTGATCTGGTAAAATCAGGATCGTATTTAACTATTTTTGAAGTTGATGTCTTTGGAATAATAACTTTTGTAGGCTTCGGCGGATCTTTTTTAGGCACAGGTCTTTCTAAAGGTTTAATAGCTGGTTTCACTTCCTGGTGGGAAGGAGCAGTTACTGAAGGTTTTTTAACAGGTTCAGGATGTTTAACAGTAGCATGTTTTGTTGTGGCCTCGTGCTTCACAGGCATATCATGCTTTGCCTGGACTGCAGCCTTCTTAACTGGTTCAGGCTTTTTAACCTCTGGCTTTGGAGTAGTTTTCGCTGTGTGAACAGTTTTCTTTAAAGCAGGCGCAGGCTTTTTGATTGCTTTTTTAGGAGCAGGGGCTTTTTTAGCAACCGGTTTCTTTGCTGCTGGCTTTACAGCTTTTTTAACAGCAGCTGGCTTCTTTGCCGGTGCTTTTTTAGCAGGTTTGGCTGCTGCTTTTGCAGCCTTTTTAGGTACTTGCTTTTTTGTAGCCATACAATTTATTACTCCCTTTTTAAAACGATGACTTTCAATTGGTTATCATTTACCTCTATTTCAGTTCCATCGTCAATTTTAGATGTTAATTCTAGTTTATCTGCCAGAATTTCGGCGCAAATATAGTCATTATACTTAGCCAAAGATTGGCTTATACCATTAGTAGCCGCTACTTTAACTTCTATTCTGTCCGTTACATCAAAGCCACTATCCTTTCTGATCTTCTGAATGCGATTAATAAACTCTCTTGCATTTCCTTCCTCGATCAGTTCAGGTGAAACATTAATATCCAATGCTACGGTTAAAGACCCTTTACTGGCAACAGACCATCCTGGAATATCTTCGCTGGTGATTTCTACCTCGCTAAGGGCTAATTCTGTATAATCATTTTCGCCAAGAGCAAGTGAATATCTGCCTTCTTTTTCAAATAATGAAATATCATGCTGACTAAATTTTGAAAGTGCATCTGTTACCTTTTTCATTTTTGGACCAAGCTTTTTACCCAAGGCCTGAAAATTAGGCTTGATCTTCTTTTTTATAAATCCTTCCGTGTTTGTCAGATATTCAATTTCTTTTATGTTCACTTCTGCTTTGATGAGATCTTCTACCTTTTGCAATTGTTGTTCCATTGCAGGATACAACACAGGGATGAGCGCTTTTTTTAATGGCTGGCGTACTTTAATATTCGCTTTTTTTCTTAGTGATAGTATAAGGGATGAAGCATCCTGGGCCAGTTGCATTCTTTCTTCAAGCAATGGATCTATTAATTCTTCCTTGCTAACGGGAAATAATACGTGGTGCACGGAGGCTTCTTTATGCATTCCTGTTACGGAATTCAGATCTATAAAGAGCTCATCACTGAAAAAGGGAGAAAGAGGAGCCATTAACCGTATTACTGTTTCGAGACATTCATACAAGGTCTGATAAGCACATACTTTGTCAAATTCATAATCTCCTTTCCAGAACCTTCTACGGCAAAGGCGTACATACCAATTACTTAGATGCTCGTCTACAAAATCTTCAATTAGTCTTCCTGCGACGGTAGGCTCGTAATCATCCAATGCAGCAGTAACTTTTTTTACAAGAGTCTGAAGGGAGGATAATATCCAGCGGTCAATTTCCGGCCTCTCTTTTACAGGAACATACGTTTCTTTGAAGGTAAAGCCATCCACATTTGCGTATAAAGCAAAAAACTGGTAGGTGTTGTAAAGGGTGCCAAAGAATTTTCTTTGCACTTCTTTTATTCCTTCAAGATCGAACTTTAAATTATCCCAAGGCGAAGCATTTGTAATCAGATACCATCTTGTTGCATCCGCACCAAATTGCTCTATTGTTTTAAAAGGATCTACTACATTGCCCAAACGCTTACTCATCTTATTTCCATTCTTGTCGAGTACCAGGCCATTGGACACGACAGTTTTATAAGCCACACTGTCAAAAAGCATTACTCCCAAAGCGTGCAGAGTATAGAACCATCCTCTTGTCTGGTCAACTCCTTCTGCTATAAAATCGGCAGGGAAATTATCTTTGAATGTTTCTTTATTTTCAAATGGAAAATGCCATTGGGCGTAAGGCATTGCACCGCTATCAAACCAAACATCGATGAGGTCTGGCTCTCGTTTCATAGGTTTGCCTGAATCTGAAACAAGAATCACTTCATCAACATATGGCTTGTGCAGATCCAGTATTCCATCATGCAGGTAATGCTTATTGACATCCCCACCCAACTTTTCGCTTGCTTTCCTTATTTCTTCATTTAACTGAGTAATTGAACCAATGCATATTTCTTCAGTTCCATCTTCCGTTCTCCATACAGGTAAAGGTGTACCCCAAAAACGGCTTCGGCTGAGGTTCCAATCTACCATATTTTCCAGCCAGTTACCAAAACGGCCAGTACCAGTAGATGCTGGTTTCCAGTTGATCGTTTTGTTCAATTCGACCATTCTATCCCGCAGGGCGGTTGTTTTTATAAACCAGGCATCAAGCGGATAATAAACGACCGGCTTATCAGTTCTCCAGCAATGAGGATAGCTGTGCTCGTACTTTTCTACTTTAAAGGCCCTGTTCTCTTTTTTAAGCTTTACGGACATATCTACATTTACATCTACATATCCTTTCTCATCTTTATAATCCTTAATAAACCGGTTACTGAATTCACCGAGGCCGTCAACGAATTTTCCCTGTTTGTCTACAAGAGTTAAAATTCCAATTCCATATTTTTTACCTATGCGGTAGTCGTCAGCGCCAAAAGCAGGTGCCGTATGAACGATGCCGGTACCATCTTCAGTGGTTACAAAATCACCTAATAATACGCGGAAAGGGTTTGCGTCCGGAGTAATTTCTTTTACCGACCTTAAAGAATTGGCTTCATAAGGCATCAATTGTTCATAGGTCACATTTTCAAGTTCTTTGCCTTTAAACTCAGCCAAAATCTTCCAAGGTATTATTTTATCTTCCGACCTGTAAGAAATGAAATCTCCATTTTCTCCTTCTTCCTTAAAGTATTTACCGACCAGTGGTTTTGCCAGTATCACATTGACAGGCAAATGAGTATATGGGTTGAATGTTTTTACCAGAACATAATCGATATTCGGACCGACAGTTAATCCAAGATTAGATGGTAAGGTCCAGGGAGTTGTGGTCCAGGCCAGAAAGTAAATATCGTTGGTTTGAAGTTCATTCCTATCCAGGTCATTATACCATTTACTCTTGCTTAAAGATTCCGTTTTTGCTTTAAAAAGGGCAATAACAGAGGTATCCTTCACATTACGGTAAGTTCCGGGCTGATTCAACTCATGTGAGCTTAATCCTGTTCCGGCAGCAGGGGAATAAGGCTGTATACTGACACTTTTATAGAGAAGCTTTTTATCGTACAGTTGTTTAAGGCACCACCAAAGCGGTTCTATATATTCGTTTCTGAAGGTTATGTAGGGGTTCTTCAAGTCAACCCAATAACCCATTTTGGTTGTCAGTTCATCCCATTTGTCTTTGTAACGCAGTACTGCCTCCCGGCATTTCTGATTGTATTCCTCAACAGATATTTTCTTACCAATATCTTCCTTTGTAATTCCCAATTCTTTTTCAACTCCTAATTCAACAGGTAATCCATGAGTATCCCAGCCTCCTTTTCGTTGGACCTTAAAACCCTTCATGGTTTTATAACGACAAACAAGGTCTTTTAAAGTTCTTGATATAACATGGTGAATTCCAGGCATTCCATTCGCACTTGGCGGGCCTTCATAAAATACAAAAGGCTCGGCGCCTTCCCTTATTTCAACACTTTTTTCAAAAGCATTTTCGTCTTTCCAACGTTCAAGGATCTCTTTTTCTATTATAGGAAGATTCAAATGCCTGAACTCTTTGTACCGGCTGGTCATAATTCGTACTCCAAACTTGATTGAAAAATGGGTGCAAAGTTACAAAATTTAAGGGCATGATGGGGAGGGAATAGTTGAGAGTTGATAGAGGGGAGTTGACAGGTTAACAAGTTGACAAGTTGACAAGGAGGGAGGTTGACAGGGAGAATAAAATGTAGGCAAAACATAAGTAAAAGCTAAGTAGGAGTTAAGTATAGAACGCTTTTAATCGGTAATGTGAACGCTTTTAATATGGAATGTAGGGGAATTTGGAGTTGGAAGTTGGGAATTTGGAATTGGGAGAAAGCTGCTAGCTTTTAGCTACTAGCTGCAAGACCGTGAATGGTGAATGGTCAATGGTCAATGCTTTAATTCGGTTTGTTTTACGGGTTACGACTTGCTTTTTGAAATCAAACTTATGATCTGATAAGCTATCAATTATTATATGCAAATTTACAGTTATTGGTTTTGGATTTTAAGATTTGGCTTTATTTCTTATTTTCTTATAAATCTTAATCGCTGTCATAAGAACAATAATAAACCCTGCTAATCCTATAAGTCCCCAAAGCCAGCTCATACTAAATTTAACAGTAGCCAAAATTACAATAGCCACTAAAAAAATAGTCGCCACTTCGTTCCAAATTCTTAATTGCTGGGAACTGTACCTGTAAATTCCTTGTTGTTGTTGCTTATAAATAGAATGTAGAGTAAGGTGGTATGCATATAATCCAATTACAAAAAGAATCTTAATCAGGAGCCATCTTCCTGCAGGTGTGAATAAGACCCTGTTCCAATGGCCATTAAACATAACAAATACCCCAAGAATAAGTGTAAGCACTGCAGAGGGCCAGGTTATACCAAACCAAAGTCTTTTGATCATTATTCCATATTGCTTTTGCAAGATGGATCTTTCATTTTCAGGAAGTTCATTTGCCTCCGTATTATAAACAAATAACCGAACTATATAAAACATTCCGCTGAACCAGGTAACTACGAAAATGATGTGGAGTGCTTTGAGGTAGAAATACATTTTTTAAGTCAAAAGTCAAAAGTTAAAAGTTAAAAGTTAAAAGTAAAACATCGGCATTTAAATAGAAGACACTAATTCACTATTCACTATTTAGCATCGACTAATCACGATTGACCATTCACTATTTCCTTTAGTGCTTTTACCCATGCGGGTCTTACATTCATACAAGGGATCTGGACAAAGCTTTCACCGCCAGCATGTAAAAAATGTTCTTTCCCTTCCATTCCGATTTCTTCCAAAGTTTCCAAGCAATCACTTACAAACGCGGGGGATAGGATCAATAATTTTTTTATACCCTTAGATGGGAATTCATTAAGCAGAAAATCGGTATAAGGCTTTAACCATTCATCTCTTCCTAGCCGGCTCTGGAAGGATATACTCCAATTATCTTTTGGTATGCCTAATTTTTCGGTTACCAATCTTGTAGTTTCCCTGCATTGATGACGATAACAATATTGATGTGCAGGAGAAAGAACTTCACAACAATTTTCAGATTTCAAACAATGTGAACCGGTAACGTCTGATTTTAAAATATGTCTTTCGGGAATGCCGTGATAGGAAAACAAAATATGATCGTACTCCTGCTGCAGGTAATCCTTTATACTTTCTGAAAGAGCATTTATATACTCCTCTCTATTATAAAATGGCTTAATTACAGATAATTGAAATTTATATTTGCCTTTTTTATACTGCTTCTTTGCATATTCAGCAGCCGTTTCAAAACTACTCATCGCATAATGAGGATATAGAGGCACCAAAATAACTTCTTCGAGATCGGGATTATTTTGCACTAATTCATCAAATGCCTGCCTGGGAGATGGATTGCCATATCTCATAGCAATAACAACTGAATCTTCCATTTCTTTTTTTAATGCATCTCTTAATTGCCTGCTTATGACAACAAGCGGAGAGCCAGCTTCAATCCATATTTTCTTATAAGCTTCAGCGGACCTTTTAGCCCTGAAGGGGACAATTATTCCTTTGACAAGCAATGCACGCACTATCCATGGTTTATCAATAACCCGCTCATCCATTAAAAATTCGTTCAGGTATCGCTTCACATCTTTTACTTCGGTAGTGTCCGGCGATCCAAGATTCATTATAAGAATTCCTCGTTTCATTATGTGTAAAAGAGGTAAAAATAATTAAAGACGAAGGCAAAATGTAAAATGAAAAATTTAAAATGAAAAATTATACCGTTTTTTACTTGTCAACTTGTAAACCTGTCAACTCTTCTCTTTTGTCTCTTAGCTTAAAATGACAGATCAATGACATAGATTTTCTTGAATTGGGACTTGCCAAATTACTTTTGCAAGCAGACCGGTTTTATTAATGGACGCACAATATTTTAGAAATATATCGAACTTCTTTGTTGCAGGCATCAATTATAAAAAATCTGATGCATCTATCCGCGGTCAATTTGCCATTAATAATGATCAATACTTAACCATTCTGGAAAATGCAACTCTGGCATCATTAAACGAA
>JBJMLT010000308.1:0-3527 GCA_045805165.1 Flavisolibacter sp. | reverse complement strand
CATGGAAACTTCCATCATAAACACGCACTTTCATATTATCAACCGGATAGCTGGCGAGAACACCTGTTGTCATTGATTGCTCGAATCCTTTTTCTATAGCTGGAATGAACTCACGAGGAATAGACCCTCCGAAAATATCATTAACAAACTGGAATTTCTCATCAGGGTTCTTTTCCTTCCATTCAGCTTCAACTGGTCCCAGTTCAAACAAAATGTCAGCAAATTTACCACGACCACCAGATTGTTTTTTAAGCACTTCTCTATGATCTATTGTAGCCTGGAAAGCTTCTTTATAAGCAACCTGAGGAGCTCCCTGATTCACTTCTACTTTGAATTCACGACGCATCCTGTCAACAATGATCTCCAGATGCAATTCTCCCATTCCACTTAAAACCGTTTGTCCTGTATCTTCATCGGTCTTCACTTTTAATGTAGGATCTTCCTCTATCAATTTAGCTATAGCCATTCCCATTTTATCTACGTCAGCTTGTGTTTTTGGCTCAACAGCGACAGAGATAACGGGCTCAGGAATAAACATATTCTCAAGAACAATTGGATGATCTTCATTCGAAAGAGTATCTCCGGTTTTTATTTCCTTAAATCCGACAGCGGCTCCAATATCACCAGCTTCAATAAAATCAATAGGATTTTGCTTATTTGCAAACATCTTCATGATCCTGGAAATACGCTCTTTTTTGCCACTTCTTACATTAAGGACATATGAACCGGCATCGAGGTGACCAGAATAAACACGAAAGAAAGCAAGACGGCCCACAAATGGGTCTGTCATAATTTTAAATGCCAGTGCAGCAAATGGTTCTTTTGGATCAGGATTACGTTTAATTTCCTCACCTGTATTTGGATCAGTTCCAGTAACAGCTTCAACTTCAACAGGAGAAGGTAAATAACGACAAACTGCATCCAGAGCAGTCTGAACACCTTTATTTTTAAATGAAGAGCCACACATCATGGGTACAATGCTGAGGTCGATAGTAGCTTTTCTAATAGCTTCATGGATCTCATCTTCCGTGATCGTATTAGGATCATCAAAGAATTTTTCCATTAATTTGTCATCATATTCTGCAACCGCTTCAATCAGATTTGCTCTCCACAATTCGGCTTCCTCCTGCATATCCTCAGGTACTGGCACCTCATCAAATGTCATCCCTTCTGTTTCCATATGCCATACGACACCTTTCATTGTGATGAGATCTACCACTCCCTTGAAATCATCTTCTGCCCCTATTGGTAATTGCAGAGGAACAGCTTTAGCTCCAAGCATTTCTTTTACCTGGTTAACCACCATAAGGAAATCTGCACCGGAGCGATCCATTTTGTTTACAAAGCCAATACGTGGAACTTTGTATCGGTTGGCCTGACGCCAAACAGTTTCGGATTGAGGCTCTACCCCATCTACTGCAGAAAATAAAGCGATAAGTCCATCCAATACACGCATGGAACGCTCAACCTCTATTGTAAAATCCACGTGGCCGGGAGTATCAATAATGTTGAAATAATATTTTTTTGTATTTGCGTCAGCTTTACCTTTTACTGTTGGAAAATTCCATTGGCAGCTAACTGCAGCGGAAGTAATTGTAATACCTCTTTCCTTTTCCTGCTCCATCCAGTCTGTAGTTGCAGCCCCATCATGTACCTCCCCTATTTTATGTATCATTCCGGTATAGCGCAAAATACGCTCGGTTGTTGTGGTTTTGCCTGCATCTATATGAGCTGCAATACCAAAGTTGCGTTGAAATCTCAGGTCTGCCATGATTATTTAATTGAATTTGGAGGCGCAAAGGTAAGTAAAATGAATGGAATAGTATGGGTTAAGGAAGGGTTAATTGAAGCGGAATTTGATCAATTTTCTCTCTGTTCTATCTGAAATATAAAGTCATTTGTCAATTGTTAAAAAAGAAAGCATTTATGCTGAAATTTTAATGATCATTTCATGTTTAGAATTTATCAATAATTATGAGATGAGCATCAATAATCATTCAACATGCAATAATAAAAGCACAATGTGAATTCAATATTGAAAAATAATTTTAAAATACTTATGTATTTCCTGTGTATTATTTTTTACAAATCATTTAATCATCGTAATTTCAAAACAGAAAATTTATTAACCCCACACAAATTCCATTAAATATGGCAAAATCAAAAAAGAAGGCCGCATCTAAAAAAGGAGCCAGGAAAGGCTCTGGCGGCAGATCTTCGAAAAAAGGCGCATCCAGAAAAGGAGCTTCTAAAAAGGGTGCATCTAAAAAATCATCCAGAAAAAGTGCTTCTAAAAAAGGTGCATCAAAGAAAGGAGCTTCTAAAAAGGGCGCTTCGAAGAAATCGGCTTCTAGAAAAGGTGCGTCGAAAAAAGGTGCTTCGAAGAAAGGAGCATCCAAAAAAGGTGCATCCAAAAAAGGTGCATCAAAGAAAGGAGCTTCCAAGAAATCAGCCTCTAAAAAAGGTGCTTCTAAAAAAAGTTCCGGAGGTGGCCGTAGCGCATCCAGAAGTGGATCTTCTTCCAGCCGTAGTTCTTCAGCTTCCAGGAAAAGTTCAGGCCGTAGTGGAGGCCGTGGAAGTAATGGATCGGGTTCAGGAATGGGTAACCAGTACAGTGGTTCTGACATATCTACCGGAACGCAAACTCCAGAAGGCATCACAACTCCAAATTCGAATGCTTACAATAGTGGTTCAGATAGCGGAATGGGCGGAAATGCTTAATTCTTATAAAGCACTTAAAATAAAAAACCATCCTTCAAAGCAGGATGGTTTTCTTTTTATAATTAGATAAACTATTAAACTTTAAAGTGAGCAAAGGCCTTATTGGCTTCGGCCATGCGGTGTGTATCTTCTTTCTTTTTGAATGCGGCGCCTTCACCACGGGAAGCTGCGATGATCTCATTAGCTAATTTATCAGCCATGCTGCGTCCATTTCTTTCACGGCTATAGCGAATTAACCATTTAATGCTTAAAGATATTTTTCTGTCTGCACGAACTTCTGCAGGGATCTGAAAAGTAGCACCACCAATTCTACGGCTTCTTACTTCTACGGCAGGAGTAACATTTCCCAATGCTCTTTTCCAAATCTCATATCCATCCTCACCTGTTTGCTTGTTAATACGTTCCAATGCATTATAGAAAATATCAAATGCAACACTTTTCTTTCCTTCCCACATGATATTATTTACAAAACGGGTTACCAGCTTGTCGTTGAACTTTGGATCTGGGGCCAGTGGAAGTTTTTTTGCTTGCGATTTGCGCATCGTATCTTTTATTTATCGATCTGATTAAGATCTGTTCTTTAAATTATTAATTATATTAAATAGCTATTAAAGCTGTTTATTATTTTTTAGCTGCTGGTTTAGCACCTGCTTTTTCTTTCTTGGTTCCATATTTGGAACGGCTCTTCTTACGATCTTTAACACCTGCTGTATCCAGCGAACCGCGTACAATATGATAACGTACTCCCGGAAGATCTTTAACACGACCACCTCTAATCAATACAATTGAGTGCTCCTGCAGATTAT
>JBJMLT010000307.1:0-4580 GCA_045805165.1 Flavisolibacter sp. | reverse complement strand
TACCTTTATTGCTTTAATCCAAACCTGGTGAAAGGCTTCATAGTCCTGATCAGAAAGACTAAATAGTTCTGGTAATTCTACTTTATATGCGATAGTAATATCGCCTTGCTTGGAAAGAATCGCATCATGTTGAACTGACATGATAGGTAACAAATCTTCCAAATTCGTTCTAACTTCTCTTTGGGAAGGATGAATGGCAGGCATTTTTATAAAGATTTTTGAAAAATTTTTCTGGTATGGGTTTGAATCATTTTTGGAACCGATTTACGAGCCAATTTTTTCATCATGCCATGCTCTCCGTATTTATGGCTTAATTGGTATATGTAAATAAAGAGAACCACTCCTAAAATCAATATTAACCCTAGGCATAAAAATGTATTAACACTGCAGATATATAAAACAGCAAATAGAATGAGCAAAAACAAAAGGCCAGCTCCTAAATACCAGATATATTGCGCCTTGAGTCCTTTGAATTCAATTGGCTTATTGATTCCTTTATTGATATTGTAAACAGAATTTCTCATACACCAAAGAAACTTTTGATTACGGTGGCAACAACCACCAGAAATACGCAGGAGCCGAACCAGGCTGCTGCCACTTTTCCAGTGTCATGATCTCCACTGTTCCACTTATTATACACTTTAACAGCACCAATCAACCCTACTATTGCACCAATGGCGTACATGAGATTTGTACCTGCTGAAAAGTAACCTCGAACCTTAGAGTTAGCTTCATTAATTCCTGCTGTACCATCTTGGGCATAGAGACTTAAGGTGAACAAAAGAAATACTATAGTCAAATAAAAGACTAATAATCTTTTTCGAAAAGACAGTTTCATGCTACACCTATTCATACAGACTTTTTATTATTTTTTAAATAAATGACGATGGAAATCTCTCCCCATATTGGCCTCTCCCTAAAGGAGAGGCCTGGGAGTAACTCCTGTCCACTACCCCAACCACACATGAATGACATCTTCCGCATTTAAGTGGACGGAGCAATTATGCTCGCACTCAGTTACTAAAACATTTGAGATTGATTCTTTATACTCGGAGTCCTTTAATGAAGGATATTTATTTAGTATACTTCTTAAAGAGTTAATCAAATTATTTTTTAGCCATTTAGTTTTTTTAGCTTGTTCAAAAAAAGCATTGATTTCATCCATACAACCATAAACTAAATTTTCTACCGTATTTTCAGAAGGAGTGGAGAATTCCGAACTTAGTTGCTCTCCAAATAAGGATCGTTGCTTCTGTCGAAATTCAGTTAATGTTTGCTCATCACAATTCGTATTTGCTGAATAAAATTCCTGGTTAGATTTAGGATTAGAAGATATATCCAATTTATTTCTGAAATAAAGAAGATATATTACTAGATAATAAATTCCTGAAAGAAGAGCAAGAGTAATCCAATAGCTTTGCCAGCTAATAGTATGTAACATAACTCACAATTTCAAACTTCACAAATCAAAATAGATAACTAAAATGCAATCCTTTTATTTATGTAGAAATAGGATTTATTTTTTTATCAATTTCTTTTCTTGTATCTATCAATAATGAGAAAGCATATAACAAATAAATGATACTACAGAAAGCAAATAGAATAAATGTAAACAAAGGCACAGTTAATTCAAACGTTGCCCATTTATTGCCAATACCAAAAAACATTATTAAAGAACCTACCATCAAACAATAACCAAAGAGATAAAGAATTGGTTTAATAAATTTTCGCTTTGTCATATTTAGATTAAACCCAACTATCAAACATGCAATCCCTAGTGCAGCAAGCAAGGCATAAGGGGCTCCATGTGGCAGAGCCAATACTAGATAAAGAAGAAAGAACCCACCGAAATTATCTCCTTCAATTATTAATAATAAGTATATAATTATTAAAACGACAGGACTTCCGACTATTTTTAAAAGGTTCATAAATTTCTCTTTAATATTTAAAAGTTAATTACAAGGGCCGTTACTTGCAGAAACCCAATTATATGAATTTCCAATTGTTATATTCGATGATTCTAACGCATTACTATTTTTCATTTGTTGCAAAGTTAAATAAAGACCTTGAGGGGTATTAGAACCATTTATTGCCATTCCACCTGGAATATTAACCTTTACAATATTTATTGGAAAAGTCCTCACGGAATTAAAAACTTCTAATGCAAAATCGGTACAATTAAATTCGTCCATGTCATACTTCAAACCACTTTTAGCCAAATCCGACATTTTTTGAATGAGATTGCGTAATTGGTATGTAGTTAACTTCATTTTTAAGGACGCATCAAATTCATGATTGGCATCGTCAACAAATTTTGAATCAACAGGATTTGCGTCTAATATATTCTTCCAATTTGTGTTAGGATAGAAACCAATGTTTTGAACAGTAGATAGATTTCCATTTGATTTTTTTATTTGAAGAAAACAATGTCCTGGAGATTCTGTTTTCCAATCAAACATTTTTGTTGGATCACCGTCCACAGGTAAATCGGAATAGATTTCTACCGAACAAACCGAACCTGCATCTGGTATTGCATCAAAACATTTTAGGTATTTATTAATATCAATGGCTGGATGATTTACATAAGTTTCAACCTTAATATTAATTACAGGAACCTGTTGAATGCCTCCACCAGTAACAGTTTTAGGACTACTTGTAATTGGGGTACCACTAGTTGAACTACCACTTGAACTTCCACCGCCGCCACCTGAAGTAGGGCTATAATAATTTCCACTACTTCCTCCTGAGCCCCCTGAGTCATAAAAATAACTTTGCAAAGCTATCCAATCAGAATAGGAAATTCCTCCAGAAGATGAAACGTATGCCACTACAACAACTTCAGGTAATACATCTCCTGCTGGTTGTGATGGCAATATTTCAGTTCTTGTTAAATTATTTGGCTGGTGAAAAGCTTTTATATAACCTTGCTCAATTGGAGAATTGATTATATTCATTTGATTCAATGAGCTAATCGTAATTTTTCCGTTAAAACTTTTACTTGCCAGCCTTCCATTTCGATATTCGGTTTCTGCACCCTCCAGATGTATCAGCTTTCCCGTTTGCATTGTTCCTTTTAGATCAGTTTTTATGACTACAAAATCATTTTCCATTTTTTTCCCAATAAAAGGAATTCTGGTGATAAATAAATTGATACTGTCTACTTGAGACAAAACACTTTTTTCAAAATCAAGGGTTGTGAAAAGAGAACCGGGTAAACTATCTTTTAATGAACTTTGAATCGTTCTCAAAAAATCTTGTTTGGTTTGATTTATGTCCTTTTGACAGGAAATAAAACCAAAAATTAAAATTGAAATGTAAAAGATGCGTTTCATGTTTTTTTGGTTTCTGGTGTAAAAATAAATGTCTGAAATAGGCGATGTCTAAAGGGAATTTAAAGAAATTGGAAATGGGACGAGACCATTTTCAATATTTAGGAAATAACAAATGACGTTTTTAAATTTCCCTAGAAAAGAGGATCATGAATATAATTCTGATCTTAAACCGCTTAAACGCTCTTCACTTAACCCCAGGTAAGCAGCTATATCTTTTTGCTTTAACCGTTGCGCCAGTTCTTTTTCCGTCCGCATAAATTCAGCATACCGGTCATTTCTGAAAAGGCGCAATAATTCCGTCCGGTCCTGGCAACGTTCATAATACTGGGCCATCAGGGTATTGGTAATATTCTGAAAAACTTTATAATGCGCATTGAGACGTTGATAGGTGGAAAAATCTATATAAAATAATAATGTGGGTTCAAGGGCGATTATCGTTTCCCTTGAAGGGATCTGCTCAAAAAATGAACGGACAGCGATCATTACATCATTTTCCTTCATAAACCAATTAATATAACTACGACCTTTTTTATGATAAATGGATTTAAACAACCCTTCTTCAATAAAAGCAACATTCAGGCAGATTTGTCCTTCCTTCAGCCAAACCTCTCCGGGTTTTAAACGTTTTTGTTTCAGGTGAAGAAATAATTGTTGCTGAATATCTTCAGACAGTGGTTGTATTCGGTTTAAGAATTGAATAAGGGTAAGCATAGATATCCATTTATAATGAGTAAATAAATTTCAGCTATAATTGTATTGGCTAACTTAGGATTGGAACGGTAAGAAAGGTGGAACTATCCAGCGGAGACTTGCATATTAAATTTACAATCCATTTAAAAGGGAATAAAAAAGGAAAGATTTGAATAATTCGTCGATTGGGAAATATTAATTCGGCAAATAGCTAGCCGATAATTCATTTTGTGAAGAGAATGAGAAATAGGGTTTTGGATAAGAAGCCTTTTACTCTTTTGCTTTGTCCGCCAAAAATACAGAGTCCTCAGCCGTCTTTTTCAAATGAGATCTATTTGCTTTCTCATTCATTTGAATTTGATGTAAGGCTAAAGTATAGTTCTTAATTTCCCAATAGGACCCACAAAATAATATCTTAGATTAACGAAGAGCTAGAATATCTTTTACATTTTCTTCTTTTAAGTCACCTACCTAGTCATACTTTTGTCACCTGTTACATTAAATAATGGATACCGATTGAACCGATAGAAAAACTGGGACATACAAAATGCAGACTAC
>JBJMLT010000306.1:0-6650 GCA_045805165.1 Flavisolibacter sp. | reverse complement strand
GTGGTAAGAATGCCTACGGGGGCAGGTGTTGGTGCGGGCCCTTTCCATTCTCAAAGCAATGAAGCCTGGTTTGTCCATACTCCAGGTTTAAAGGTTGTATATCCTTCCACGCCAATGGACGCAAAAGGTTTACTGATCGCAGCGATCAATGATCCCAATCCGGTAATGTATTTTGAACATAAGCTGTTATACAGAAGCGTAAGTGGCCCTGTACCTGAAGAATATTATGAAATAGAAATTGGCAAAGCGCGTCATGTGAGGGAAGGAGAAGATATAAGCATTATAAGTTATGGGGCAGGAGTAATATGGGCTGAAGATTATGCAGCGACTCATCCCGAAATATCTATAGATATACTTGACCTAAGAACATTGCTTCCATTGGATTATGAAGCGATCAGAAGCTCTGTTGAAAGGACAGGTAAAATTATTGTGCTTCATGAGGATACTCTCACAGGAGGCATTGGAGGAGAGATTGCAGCATGGATCGCCGGGCATTGCTTTGAACATCTGGATGCTCCTGTTATGCGGTGCGCATCCCTTGATTCACCAGTCCCTTTTAATATCGAACTGGAAAAAAACTTCCTTGCCCATTCCAGGCTTCACGAATTCATCCAGGATCTCTTAAACTATTAAAAGTAATGCCGCAAAAACTCCCTGATGGGCATTGAATTTTTAACTTTTAGCTTTTAACTTTTACCTTAATATCGTTGGCTCAAAGCGAGAATTGAAATCACTACATGATCATATCCGGAATATCCTTTTTATCGCAACATTGCTATTCAGCTTTTTTGCTTCTGGTCAGTACAAAGTAAAAGGTACCATTTACGATCAAACAAGAACATTTCCTATTCAGGCAGTAAGCGTAATGGCAACCAACGGCAGAGGAACTATTACCGATTCAATGGGAAAATACCAGCTTGAAGTAAGCTTGAATGACTCCATATGGTTCTCGTACCAGGGAAAGCCAACACCAAAATATCCTGTTAATAAGATCGCTGACATAACTCAGTTCGATATCTCGATTAAATTAAAAATGGACATTTTAGAAGAAGTGAGGGTTCATACACGTAGCTACAAAGAAGATTCAATTCAGAACCGGCGCGATTATGCAAGGATATTTAATTACCAAAAGGTTTCTGTAGGCAGCATGACCAATATAGGACCAACAGGAGCAGGCATAGATATAGATGAATTGATAAGAGCATTCTCTTTTAAAAAGAATAGGGCTATGCTGAGATTTCAGCAAAGATTGCTAGAGCAGGAAAGAGAAAAGTTTATTGATCACCGGTTCAATAAACCACTGGTAAGAAAATTAACAGGATTGGATGGAGACGAGCTCGATAAATTCATGATCCGCTACAGGCCCTCTTACGAATTCACTTCATTTTCGAGTGAATATGATTTCCAGCTTTACCTTAAAAGATCGTTCGAAGCCTATACTGCTGAAAAAAATTCCAAAGGCAAGGCATTTTAATTATTCACTTTTAACTTTTGAATTTAACTTGTCAGATCAAATGCTGGCAATGAATAAAATAATTCTATTTCTATTAATAATTCCCTCAATAGCTTTTTCGCAGTCTTATAAAAAATTACATCAGAAGGCCATTCTAATCGATACTCATAATGATGTTCTTTCCACAGTAACAATGAAAGGCCTAAACATGGAAAACGATCTTACAGGCAAAAGTCATTCTGATATTAACCGCTTCAAAAAAGGTGGGGTGGACATTCAGGTATTTTCCATTTTTTGTGATGAGCGGTTCGGGAAAGACACTGCCTTCAAATTCGCCAATATTGAAATAGATTCCCTATATGCCATTGTAAATCGCAATCCGGAAAAGATGATGATCGTTACAAACCCAAAACAATTAATGGAAGCGGTTAAAGAAAAAAAGTTAGGGTGTATGATGGGAGTAGAAGGAGGCCACATGATAGAAGACAATCTGAATAATCTGGAAGCTCTTTACAGAAGAGGAGTACGATACATGACCTTAACATGGAATAATTCAACTTCATGGGCTACATCTGCAAAGGATGAATCAACCGGGACAGGGCAAATGAAGAAAGGCCTTACTGAATTTGGAAAGCAGGTAGTGCATAAAATGAATGAGTTGGGAATGCTGGTAGATTTGAGTCATGTAGGTGAACAAACATTTTGGGATGCGATCAATACTACTTCCAGGCCCATAATTGTATCTCATAGTTCGGTATATAGCTTTTGCCCGGTATTCCGTAATCTGAAAGATGAACAGATAAAAGCTGTAGGAAAAAATGGTGGTGTAATTCATGTGAACTTTTATTCCGGTTTTTTAGATAGTAACTATGCAAAAAGACAAAGTTTGTTTCTTCAAAAGCATCAGGCTGAAGTAGACTCACTTAAAAAAATACAATTTCCTTCTTATGAAATTGATGAATGGATTGCAAAAAAATATAAATCAGAGGCTGATGCGCTTCGCCCACCTCTATCTTTATTAATTGATCATATTGATTATATAGTTAAGCTTATAGGAGTAGATCATGTGGGCCTCGGATCTGATTTTGATGGAATAGATTCTTCACCGGAACAACTGAATGATGTAACAAGCTATCCATTAATTACAAAGGTATTAAAAGAGAGAGGATATAGCAATGCAGACATAAAAAAAATCCTGGGAGGTAACTTTATCCGTGTGTTTAAATCAGCTATAAATAAATAAACATGGCCGATCATTTACAGAATGAATTAAAAAAAGAATTTCAATTAGAAAGGATGATTCTATTTAGTGATGCGGTTTTTGCTATAGCCATAACACTATTAGTAATTGAAATCAAGGTTGCACCAATGCATAAATATTAATTATGAAAAAACATCTTGCACTTTCAATTTTATTGGTATATATAACTTTTATAGCTTATTCACAAAAACAGGATAGTATCCCCGCTTTTGTAAAAGACAGTCTTGACGGATATATTCAACGCGGAATAAATAATTGGCAAATACCAGGCGTTGCTGTTTGCATTGTTAAAAATGGGAAGGTCATTCTGGCAAAAGGATATGGAGTAAAGGAGATCGGAGGTAATGATAAGGTGGATGAGCATACGCTTTTTATGATAGGTTCAAATACAAAAGCATTTACAGCAACCGCTCTGGCAATGCTTGAGGCAAACAAAAAGATAGATCTTAATGATAAGGTTCAGAAATGGTGGCCTGGCTTTAAAATGTACGATCCGTGGGTTGCAAAAGAGATAATGATACGCGATCTCTTATGCCATCGTATTGGCATGGAAACTTTTCAGGGCGACTTTATGTATTGGACCTCAGATCTGACAAGCAACCAGGTGATTGAAAAATTCGGAAGACTAAAACCTAAATACGGTTTTCGTAGCCGGTGGGGATATACCAATGCTGCATTTTTAACTGCTGGAATGCTAATTCCGAAAATAACGGGCAAGTCCTGGAATGATTTTATAAAAGACAATCTATTATCGCCACTGGAAATGAATGAAACGATTGTCTTGTCTGCCAATTTACCTAAGGCATCTAATAAAGCTGCAGCTCATACTAAAGTGAATGGATCTGTTATTAAAATACCTTATGGACTTATAGATAATCTTGCTCCTGCAGGCAGTATAAGTTCTTCTGTTAATGATCTTAGCCATTGGTTAATAATGCAATTGAATTCAGGAAATTATAATGGAAAGCAGATTGTTCCCGTTTCTGCAATAAATCAGACGCGTACACCTAATTCCATTTTAGGTAACGGAGGCAGCATGTTCAATAAGGCTCATTATTCTTTATATGGACTGGGATGGTTTTTAGAGGAATACAATAATAGAAAGATCGTTTCACATACGGGAGGAGTAAATGGATTTGTTACCAGTGTTACTCTTTTACCGGAAGAGAACCTGGGAATTGTTGTACTGACCAATACGGATGCCAATGGTTTTTATGAGGCATTGAAATGGGAAATTATGGACTCTTATCTAAACCTTCCCTATCGTAATTACAGTAAAATCTATTTAACAGGCCAGCAACAACAGGATGCATCAGAAAGTAAATGGCTGAATTCTATGAAAGATTCAGTAGCAAGGAATATAAAGCCGCAATTGACATTATCATCATATGCGGGTAAATACGAGCATGAAGTATATGGATCAATGAATATTAGTATTTCCGGACATTATTTGATGATGAAATTTCAACATCATCCAAATCTGTTTGGTAAGCTCGAATCGTTGGGAGACAATCGCTTTTTATGCACCTACAATGATCCCACTTTTGGAGCAAAAGTTCTTCCATTTACTATAGAAAAAGGAAAAGTAAAATCAGTAACCGTAAGAGTAGCAGACTTTGTTGAATTTACTCCGTACGAATTTATCAAAAAGGGCTAATTATTTATTTTATACAATAACAAATATTACCACACAACAATTAATAAATGGACCAATTAACATTAGGCATTGGAACAAGGTTGCAGCACTCTCAATTCGGACCGGGAGTAATAGTGGGAATTAAATATGCTACTTATTTAATTTCTTTTATTAATCATGGATTAAAAGAAATAGATAAGGATGATCCAAAGCTTGAAGAGATCATTCCTGAAAATATTTCTGTAGAACTAGAAACGCATTCAGAACTGGAAATGTCACTTTTAAAAATCCTTCGGTTATGGAATGGAACTACAGAAGTAGTTCCATTAGGAGACAGATGGCAGGGTGGAATATTGATATTGCAGCCTGCTGATAAAAATCTGAAGCCTAAAGAAATTCCAATAGAAGATTTCTTTCACAAAGTTGTAATGCTGCGTGACAGACTTCGGGTAATGGAGCAACAGATCAATGCCCATAAAAAATTAACAGATGAAGAAAAGGTAAACCTTCAGCAATATATTACACGCATTTATGGATCTCTAACCACATTTAATGTTCTATTCAAAAACAAAGAGCATTGGTTTATTGGGGAGAAGGGAGAGGGTTAATTTAAAAGCAACTCTTCAATAACTTTCGGATAATATCTATGTTCTAATTCATGAATGCGCTTTGCCAGAGTTTCAGAGGTATCCCCATCTAATATGGGGCAGGCAGTCTGAAATATTATGTTGCCATTATCATAATGCTCATCTACATAATGAATGGTAATTCCTGATTCAACCTCACCAGCATTTAATACAGACTCATGAACATATTGTCCATACATTCCCTTTCCACCATATTTTGGAAGCAGGGCAGGATGAATATTAATGATCTGGTTTGGATAGGCACGGATGAGTTGTTTTGGTATTTTCCACAGAAAACCTGCGAGTATAATAAGATCAGGTTTCCATTTTTCAATTTCCGGTAAATAAGCATCTCCCTCCATAAAGCGATTTTTTCCGATCAATAGTACAGGTATGTTTTCTTTTTCAGCTATGGATATTACTCCTGCTCCTTGTTTGTTACAAACGATTAAATCAACTGTTGCAACTGATGAGTTCTTAAAATAGGAAATAATCTGTTGAGCATTGGACCCTGCCCCAGAGGCAAAAATGATCAACCGCTTTGGAAATTTTGTAAGAAAGGAAGAATGATTTTTTGATAACACAGAGTGACGAAATTAAAGGTTACTGATCAGAAAAAATCCCTAATGGTTTGTACGTAATTTATAGATTTCAACACTCGAATTTTTTAGTGACCAAAGCGTGACATGAAAGTTTCATACATGAGATCATAGGTGTAAAAATCCTCTGAAATTCAGTCTGGTAGCGGGTTAAAAAATTTTTTTCCACGTTGCTGATTTGTTAAAATCCTGTCCTATTTTTGCAGCCAATTCGGGAAATTATCCACATTTCAGACCAAATGTTTCTATGAATTTTTTTAAGACTATTGCGAAAAGTGTACTGCCTGGACTTCTTTTTTTACTTTTTTATACTAATGTTAACGGACAATCTGGTCAACAAATTTTTCAGGCTAATTGCGCAACCTGCCATTCGCTTGATAAACCACTTACCGGACCTGCGCTGAGAGGAGTTGAAAGCCGCGGACCGTGGACCAACAGAGCAAATCTTCACAAATGGGTGCATAGTCCTGCTGCATTTATTCCAACTACACCATATACGCAAAGTCTAAAAAATCAGTATGGTCAGATCATGCCAGATCAACCTATAAATGATAAAGAAATTGATGCTGTATTCGATTATATTAAAACTGCGCCACCACCCGGTACACCCGGTGGAGATCACGGTGCTAATACTGCAGCAGAAACTTCAAATGATAATAGTGCACTTTTATTCGGAATCATTTCATTAGTGCTTGCGCTCGCTGCATTTATTTTAATGATGATCAACAGCAACCTGAAAAAATTATCAGACGACAAAGAGCAAATTTTAAGACCTGAACCAGTTCCATTCTATCGCAATAAAGTTTATATAGCACTCATTGCACTATTACTATTCGTAATTGGTGGTTATTATGTAAGTAAAGGTGCTATTGGACTCGGACGCCAACAGGGATATTCGCCAGTTCAACCCATTTATTATTCTCATAAGGTACACGCAGGAATTAACCAGATCAATTGCTTGTATTGTCACGGCGGTGCATGGGAAAGCAAACACGCAGGAATACCAACTTTAAATATTTGTATGAACTGTCATAGAGCTATTACTTCCTACGAAAAAGGACCAAAGCTTTATGAT
>JBJMLT010000305.1:0-4673 GCA_045805165.1 Flavisolibacter sp. | reverse complement strand
TGCATATTCCATTACAGGTCCCATCGGAACAATAGATCCTGCTTTTACATACAAGGGCATCGTTTCCAGCGGTACACTTACAGAAATACTTTGTCCTCCTTCTAATTTATTTCCTGTCCAGAAATCAAACCACGATGTTCCTTCTGGTAAATAAACATTCCTTGTTTTTTCCTTTGCTGTTTTACTCGTATATAATTGTTCCGTTACAGGGCTTACTAAAAGCGCCGGACCAAATAGATATTCATCTGGTATAGAATACACTCTCCTGTCTTTCCTGAAATCAAATGTTAGAGAGCGCATAATTGTGTAATTCTCTCTCGTCACTTTAGCTGCGAGCGAATATATATAAGGCAGCAATCGATATCGAAGGTTGTCATATTTTAAAAGAATCGCTTTTGTACTGTCATCCCAGTTCTTCGAGAACAACGCTCGTTCTCCTTTTCCATGTATGCGAAATATGGGACTGAATGCCCCAAACTGAAACCAGCGAATAAACAATTCCCTGTATTCCGGCTTCGACCAATCAGGAGTTTGCTGAGCACAGGTATAACAGATATATCCTCCAATATCTGATGTCCAATAAGGTATTCCGGATGCACAGGCGTTAATAGCTTGCGGTACCTGATGCTTTAAAGAAGAAAAGGTTGTAGTAATGTCTGACGACCATAATGTAGCAGCATTCCGCTGCTCTCCTGCAAAAGATTGCCTTATTAAAAAGAAAGCTCTTTTGCCTGGAATATCCTTTCTCCAGTTTTCATAAAGTCCCTGGCTGTGTTCTAATGAATACGTATTGAAATAATCAATTCCTCTTCCGGTTGCAAATAGCGCCTTCCTCCGTTCATCCAGTAACTCTCCGTTATCGGGCTCGCATTGGTCTACCCACCAGGCATCCCATCCATATTTCTTTATAAGGCTATCTCTTGCCTGCTGCCAGTATAATCTTCTGGCGACAGGATTATGGGCGTCATAATACGTATCGAATGTCTTAACAAAAAAGTTATCCCATTTAACTGTCGTCAGCCCACCAGCTTTCTTCATAGCGTCAAAGTTTTTGGTACCGTCTCCAAACAGCGGCCAGATGGAGATCATTGCATGAATATGAGCCTTATGTAATTCATCAACCATTTTTTTCGGATCAGGATATCTTTCAGGGTTCATTACATGTGATCCGATAGGAAGAGGCGTCCAATAAAACCAATCCTGTACAATTACATCAACAGGAATATGATTATTCCTGTAATTATCTTTTACAGATACTACTTCCGGTTGCGTTTTATAGCGGTCCTGCGATTGAAACAATCCAAAAGCCCATTTGGGATACATGGGAGCTCTTCCTGTAATGTTTCTGTATGAATTAATGATCTGGTCAAAAGAAGGTCCGTAAAAAAAATAATAGTCCACCTTCTTTCCGCTTTCACATACATAAGAGAATTGCGTGTTTCCTTCTTCGGCTCCGTAAAAATGTGAGGCGGAGTAATTATCCCACAGCAATCCGTAACCTCGTGTTGACAGGAGGACAGGAATAGCTCCCGTGAGGTATTTTATAACTAGATCCTGATTGCGGCCTTTGTAATTGATAGATAAAGAATCCAGCGGATGACAACCCAATCCAAATAATGCTTCATCAGAAGGAGAATTAAATTGTGTAGAGCAGCTTGAAGTTGCAATACCAGCAATAGTGGTGTCTTTCATTTGCTTTCCTGATAATCCGCTTTCGGAAAGAACTTCCTCACCCGTTTTATTTAAATAACTTATTGCATTTGATGCCCTGTTTATTTTTATAATAAGCTTATTGGTAGTTATTATAATTTCCTGTTTGTTCTCAGATGTTTTAAATGCAGGATTAAAATGCAAAGGTTCTAATACCACTAACGATCTCTTTTTTTCAATTGACGGTCCAGAGGTATATTCTACTCTTACAATATCTTCTTTAATTACATGTATATACATTAAGCCCTTATCAAGCTTAAATTCTACGCCATCATTTGTAATCCTGAAAGAAATTACAGAAGCATGCAAATAAAATGAAAATGCGATTGACTGGATTAGAAATAAAATGGTTCTCTTTATTATCATAATAGTATTTTATAGTTAAAGCATTAATCAGACATCAGCTTCCATCAACCTGTCCGCTTTAAGGAGCCGGGACTTGTTTGATAAAACTAAATTACTCTTCAATCCTGAATTATAACTCAGTTCCTTTATTTTTATATAATACTAATATGCATGACCTGGTTACTACTTTTTGAGATTACTTATCCTGTAATTATAGCTTTAGTATGTCTTCGAATTATTTATGATACCCGGAATACAACCAAAACTCTTGCCTACTTACTTTTTGTAGTTTTTGTTCCTGTCATTGGTATTCTGTTTTATTTTTCTTTTGGCATTAATTATCGTAAAAGAAAAATGTACAGCAAAAAAATAACTGAAGATGATCAGTTAGCTGAAAAACTAAAGGAAACTACTTTTAAATCCTCAGGAGAGATATTTAAGAAACACAAGGCTGATCTGCAAATCGATAGGGAATTGGCTTATATGCTCGCAAAAGACAGTATGAGCTCTTTAACTGAAGATAATGATGTAAAGCTGCTTGTAAATGGTGAACAAAAGTTTCCTTTAGTATTGGAAGCATTGGAAAATGCCAGACATCATATACATATTGAATATTACATTTATGAAGATGGAGAAATAGGCAGGGCTATTGAAGATGTATTAATTCGTAAGGCAAAAGAAGGGGTGGAAGTCCGCTTTATATATGATGATTTCGGAAGCCGTTCCATTCGCAGGAAATTAAAGGACCGATTAAAGGAGGCAGGAGTAAAAGCATTTCCATTTTATAGAGTGCACATTATCCTTCTGGCAAACCGCATCAATTACCGTAACCATAGAAAGATCATTGTTATAGATGGTTGCGTTGGTTTTGTTGGTGGAATTAATGTGAGCGACAGATATATTAACAATGGTAAAAAAACAAATAAATATTTCTGGCGGGATACACATTTGCGAATTGAAGGATCGGGTGTAAATTATCTTCAATATCTTTTTATATGTGATTGGAATTTTTGCGCAAATGATCATCTGTATCAAAGTGATAAGTATTTTCCACCTCCGTCTTCTAATAAATCTAAAGGAAATAAAATAGTGCAGATAGCTGCAAGCGGACCAGATTCAGATACGCCTACTATTTTATTTTCAATATTGGAGGCAATAAATCTTGGTTCAAAGGAAATATTAATTACAACACCTTATTTTATTCCTGTTGATAGTATTATGGATGCGCTTATCATTGCATCATTAGGAGGAGTGAATGTAAAAATATTAGTTCCGGATAAATCTGATTCAAGAATAGTAAATGCAGCAGCAAAGTCTTATTACGGAGATTTGCTGGTTGCAGGCGTTAAGATCTATCGTTATAGAAAAGGTTTTGTTCATGCCAAAACGATGGTGATCGATAGTAAGATCTCAATGGTTGGAACTGCTAATATGGACATCAGAAGCTTTGATTTGAATTTCGAAGTAAATGCAATCGTATATGACGAGGAGATCGCAAACCAATTAAGAGTTATTTTTTATAAAGACCTGGAAGATTCAGAAGAAATAAATGGTAAAGATTGGGCTAGTCGAAGTATTCCCGTTCAATTGGTAGAAAGAACAGCCAGGCTAGTATCACCACTTTTGTAAAAGAGACAATGGGTTAATCAGCTAATCAGCTAATTAACCACAGGCTTCTTTACAAACATTCCTTTGTAATACTTCCTGTAAGCATATCCCAAAAACAGATTGGGAACAATTAAGAAAACACCCATTAACCATCCGGAAGGAACTAAAAAAGTGTGATACAATAATACATTTACGCTTATGGGGAATAGTACAACTGCGAAAAAAGGTGCGTAGAGATTTGTCAGTAATGATATGCCACCTACAATCTGAATAGATTTTAGCATTGGGTAAAAGTATCCTACTCCTAGAAGTGCGTCTTTAAATGCAGCTACCCTGCCAGTATGATTGGGTTGATAAGGAATAAAATGGAGAAAATAATCCAGCCCGAAGACCAGGTAAATAAACCCAAGCAGGACCCGAATTATCACTGTTGCTTTTTTCATCTCGTCTTCTAGTTGTTGAATTGAAATATTATTTTGTCGTGCCTACCAGTATAGTTGCCGGTTGTAATCCGTCCGAAACGGCTTTCAAAGAAACAGGTCCGTTCTTGCCATTGGATTGAATAACAGCAAGGCATAATCCATTAAAAGCTTTTCGCTCACTTGCTTTAAAAGATTCCATACTGGTTTGGCTGCCGTTATCTACGCCCGCTAAAAATCCATTTCCAGTTATAGTAAATCTAACCTGGTTATCTGCATCAGGAACAATATTGCCGTCCTTATCTTCTATTTTTACTGTAATAAAAGCAAGGTCTTTACCATCTGCATGTATACTTTTTCTATCTGAAGTTAAAATTATTTTTGCAGGCTTACCTGCAGTTTTAATTACCTGAGTTAATACAATCTTACCGTCTTTTTTGGAAACAGCTTTTAAAATTCCAGGTGTAAAAGGAACTCTCCACTTTACGTGCAGGTCATCATTCATTTTATTTCTTGTTCCTAATGATTGGCCATTAAGAAACAATTCTACTTCATCAGCGTGATTGTAATACGCCCATATATCAACGGTAT
>JBJMLT010000304.1:0-2899 GCA_045805165.1 Flavisolibacter sp. | reverse complement strand
CATGCCATAAAAAAGGAACCCGGAACAGGAAACTTCTTTATCATGCTCAAATATGCAGTAAAATTCCCTATTAAACCTCCAAAGAACAATAGAGGAAGCCTGAAAAAATTGAAATTCCTGACCAGCCATTAACGGAATTACCACATTTGCCGGAAAAATATAATCAATGCCTTCAACTTTAATTTGTTGTGAATCGCCCTTATTCCAGGCAATAGATAGGGTTTCTTTATTAGTGCTTGTTTTTAAAGCGTGGTTTAATCCACCTTCCTTATAATAAAGATTGAATTGACCACCTAATGGATCTTTGAATAAATAGCGCATAGTCCGTAAATAATATAAAAAACCTTTATGTTTATTTTTATTTAAATAGAATTTACTAAAGGACATACGTAATAATGGATAATTAGGTTCCTGTATTTTGATAAACGGTATTAATTATTAAAAAAACTCCTGTAAACAGGAGTTTTTTATTCGTCTCAAATAGTTACATTTTTGAATATTTCATTCTTTTTTTCATTTTTGAATGCATCATCTTACCATTTAATCCAATGCTTTCTCCATTTTTAAGCATTACAGTTTTTCCATTCTTCAATTTTACCGATCCATCTGTACTTACCATTGTCCCGTTTGAAAGAGTCATATCTGATTCCATCTTGCTGGATTTCCCATTTTTGTAAACGATCATTTTCCCATCCTCCATCATAATGCAATCCTTCACTATAGTATTATCTATTTTACCCATTTTATCATCCATCTTATCCATCTTATCCATCTTATTATTCATTTTATCCTGCGCATTCAAAGTGGATAATGCAAAGACCATTAAAACAAAGCAGATCATTTTTTTCATTTCATTTTGATTTTGATGTGATTTAATAAATTTCATTTCGGATTGCTGAATAAAAGGGAAGAGCAGAGATCCTTATTTTAAATAATTATTTTATTTAACTACCGGACAATTGACCAATGCGGCACCCTGAGCCTTCAACATTGCCATTGATGCCGTTGACCAATTGCTTACCGAATTAAAATAGGCATTATCATAAATATCAATGATCCATAAAGGAGAATATCCGACCATAGAAGGCAAGGCTGATAATACATTATGAGTTTGAACACCATCGGCCTCGGTTTTGAAACCGGAAGCAGGGCCTCCCCCGGATACATCAGGATTAATATTAAAAGTTACATAAATAGGGATCGTTGGCACTTTACCATCCGATGTAGTAGTCAAAGCCTTTTCGGTAAATGAAAAATAATAAACCACTTGGTTCTTATACCAGCCCCTTGCTAACGATTGGGGATTGGAGCTCCCATAAGTTTTTGAAGCAATGGAACCTTTTGGCACCACAGGACAATTCACAAGGTCCATTGTGGGTATAATCATATATCCTTTAGCCTTTAACTCATCATAGCTTGTAATGGTATTGGCTACATAATCTGAAGGAACGCTTACCTTTTGAATTTGCCAAAAATCTGTGTACCCCTCTTCACCAGGCAAAACATTTATAATATTCAACTGGCCTTCCACAGGCGAATTGGCTCCCTGTTTAAATAAAACATAAATAGGGGCAGGCGTTGAAGACTGAACATCTAAATTGTAATATTGAGTAATTTCTCCATTAGGTCCAAATCCTTTTGTTATAAAAGGATCTTTATCCAGATCTATTGGCTGATTCGGTTGCGGAAGTCCGTTTGTACCACTTCGAACCTGAAGATGTCCTGCAGCAGAGCTGAACCGATCTACATAGACAACAGGTGCCGTATCCGGATCCTTTGCCTTTGGGACTTCAGCTTGTTCATTTGATTTTTTGCAAGCATTAATCAGTAGCATCATTGAGCATAAAGCACTGATCCATATACGTTTTTTCATAATAAGGTAAGGCACTTTACCGGTGCCAGGTTTAAGTTATTAATAAGAAAAAGGCGTTGAGAATTCAAAAATGAAGGAAAGACCAAGCAGATGACATAGATATATTTCCTCTTCTGTTATCGATTTTTCTTTTGAATGATATTTATATATATTTTAAGAAATAGCAAACCAGTCTGATTAAAAAATATAGAATTAAACCAGAGCTTTATTTATAAGAAATGTCACAAACAGCATAAAATGATGTCTTGTATGATATAGAATTATAAATATGAACAAGTCACAGCTATTCCTGGAATATCAGTCACTACTCTATTCTATAGGATATAATATGTTGGGGATGATAGAAGATTCAAAGGACCTTGTGCAGGAGACCTATATAAACTGGATGGAAACATCTACATTAACTATAGAGAATCCCAAGGCCTATCTTACAAAGATCATGACCAATAAATGCATTAATCATTTAAATAAGCTGAAACAAAGCCGGGAAAAATATATAGGGCCATGGTTGCCTGAACCATTAGTCCAACCTGCCGAAATCAATCCCTTTCAATCACTTGAATTATTTCATTCTCTCTCTATTGGATTAATGGTAATATTGGAGAAACTTACCAGCCAGGAACGGGCCGTATTTCTTCTAAAGGAAATTTTTTCATTTGATTATTCAGAAATTTCCCAAATTTTGGATAAATCTGAAGATAACTGCAGACAAATTTACTCCAGGGCAAAAAAACATTTAGGAAGCGATCGAAAACGCTTTGAAGTTGATATTCAAATGCACGAGCGGGTACTTCACAGCTTTCTCAATGCCTGCAAGCATGGTGATTTAGACGGTCTAATTTCGCTGTTGAAAGAAGATGTTCTATTAATGGCTGATGGTGGGGGTCAATCTTTTGAACTGGGCGGAAGAAAATTCTCGGCAGCACTGAATCCCATATACGGTGTTAATAACGTAGCCAGATTTTTAATGGGTGTAGTAACTAAATTAAATGAGGCCAGTTCGGCTATGAATAATAAAATAACCAT
>JBJMLT010000303.1:0-3305 GCA_045805165.1 Flavisolibacter sp. | reverse complement strand
TTGATAATTTACCAAGCAAACGCCTATCTGTGTAATAGAGATAGGAAGCGAATTATAAACTGAGCTTACACTTCCGCAAGCTGTGACAGAGCCGTTAAATAGAAAACCTTTATGAACCTTTTCTATTATTTCTTCATTCTTTACCTCATCATGTAGGCCAGCATGTGGAACACTTGCCAATTGCTTTATTTTCGGAAAAACAACGTCCCGGAAAGCTTGATGTGTTTTTATTTCATCCAGCCTTGCTTGAACCAATTCTTTTTCTATCAGTGGATATAACTCGGCCAAATTTTCTCCGATACGCCATGTATCGATATCGATGGCCGTTGAAAAATCTTCTCCGTAAGCTTTTTTGAAGTCGTCAATAAACGAAGGATCTTCTCCATCTGGCAATAGTGATCCCGAATCGGATAGTCTTTTATTATCCATAAGCATCCTGTTATAGGATTCTATTCCATAAATCTCTTAAAAGTTCGACACTAGAACCCGAGTTTATTTATAATTGACGGACCGCCAGTTACTGAATAAGCGAGGCGCTTAGAATATTGCTCTGCTATTGGTAACGGCAACCTATATTTATTAACAAGAAGGTCAATACATTTTTCATGGAAAGCTGGAAAACTAATTTTTACATTTCCTTTCAAAATTGCATGTGTAATTTCGTCATGTGGCGCGAGAAGTTCCAAAGCTAAAGTATCGGCCCTGTTTTCAGAATCAAAAATTCGACTGTTTTTAAATGATCCATCACCTTCTTTTTCCAAAAGGTGAGTAAAGGGACGCACAATGACATCCTTGAGTAAACCACTTATACGTTCCTCAACCGTGGGCTCCCGGAGGCCGTCCAAAACGTCTAAAACGACAGTGCCTAACTTTCTTACAGCTTCATCTCTGAGTATTTTATAGTCAAGGATGAAATGACTTACCTCGTGAGCTACCGTATACCTTCTTTCCTCTTCTGTATCTGTTCCATTTATAAAGATGAACCCATTACCTTGCGAAACTAATACGAACCCATGCAGATACCGGTCGTTTATATCTATGGGTATTTTAATTCCTCTTTGACTTAACCATTGGTCAACTTTTTCCAAACTTAATTCACACAAAGAAACTATGTCGATTGGTAGCAATAGACTTACCGCACAATTAATATCATAAGGCGCAATCCATTGTTGACCCGTTTGTTTCCAGAAATCTTGAGCAATCCTTTCAATATATGGAGATGTAATTCTCACGTTTTATTTGTCTTTCTTTTTTTTATCTCTCGCCGCCATTAAATATGAAATGTCATTTGTTGATGAGCCAGTTAGTTGCGTTACTGAGTTAACTCTTTTGATGATCTTATTTAACTCGATAGCAGATATTCCCACATAGCTGCAAATTGTGTTTATCCGATTTAAATAATCAGGTAGATTAACATTTGGCGCTTGGCATAAACCCAGCTTATAAAATGATTCGGTTGAACAATTCAATAATTGGATAATCGCTAACTCAGAAGTGTTTTCTATTGTCATGAATTTGTTTAGAAAATATGCTATAAAAGCCGGATCCTCTGCCGCCTTTTTATTTGCTACTTCCAGAAGCTTTATTTTATTGTTCATAATAATATCTGTTTGATTTTTTCCTCTATACCATGCCTATCTAGTATTGCTTTAATCCTGTCCTTGTGTTTTTTTACTTGTTTTTTCTGTTCAACAAGATCAAGCGTTTCCATATTTAACAATTTGGAAAAAACTTCTGTCTTTCGTTCGCCAGATAAGATGTACTTAGCGATCGCTCTATCTCGTTCAGTTTTGAAATGTTTGGAAAGTTCTGTGTCGATCTCTTTAAGAGCTTCTTGTTGTAATAGGTTTCCATCCGTAGATTGGTTATCTCTTTTTATTCTATTCCAGAAACTATCTGCGAGTTCTACATTTTCAGGAACATTTTTTTTGTTAAGGTGTTTCTTTTCTCGCTCAAGTATATTTTTCAAATCTCTTTCGGCGACTATTTCTAGGAATCTGTGTAATGTATTCAGATTGGGATTAAATGTTTCAGGATTTTTATAGTACCCCCAAAAGGCCTCATTTACAGCTTCAAGGATGAGACCTTCGTCCATATTCGCAACTTTGACGTACCAGTTTTTTAGTGCAGAGACGATTTGTTCTCCTAAATCGTCAAATAATTTAGAAAGAGCTAAGTCGTTTTTAGCAATTATCAGAGAATGTTGTTCCAATTCTTTTTCAGATGCTTTCATTACCTGGTTTTTTTAAAGATCAGAACCGATTCAGTTCTCATCCTAGCATCGAGACTAGACGTTTTACTACTGTCAGGTGGCGGCAAGTATCTTTTGTTTTGTGGAATCTCTCTTTCCCAGCAGTCAATCAGTTTCAGGCCGTGATATCCCGCAGCTTTTATTGCAATTTTGGTGTTTTGTATGTAAACGTTTTGTAAACTTGAATTGCCAATAACAAATGTGACATTTCTATCTTTTTTTAAAACGCGTGAAGATTCGCGTAAAATATTATTCATATCTAACGCATATCGATAAACCATTTTTTGCTTCCTTGGCGGTAAGGTTTGGAGTGCTGGTAAGTGTTCAATTATGCGCTTTGCGAAAGCAATATCGGAATTTAATGCTGGGGCTTTTTCAGCTCCTACACTTTCTCCTCTTATAACAGCAAGGTCCCCTATTTTATATCCAAGCCATACAAGAGACAGCTTATGCCCACGCATGTAATCTAAAGCGTTCAAATAAGGAGGAGACGTTATTATTGAGTCGATAGTGTTACTTTTTATCGATCTCAAATGTCTAGCATCTCCTTTTTCGACCTTTACTTTTCCATGAAGGCTCTCGGAGTTTAGCAGTTTAGCTATCCTGCTGCAAGAGTTATGGAATTCTTCAAATACATTGAAATCATTTTGTTCTTTTACTTTATGAGGACGACTATGTGATACATCTGCAGCTAAAGATGCCCCCTTACTTTTTGTGATGATAAGCCGGCTAAGAGCAATCTTAAACAGTGATGAATACAGCCCTTTATAGGTATTTATCAAATAACTCAATTTTTTGAGTTCAGTAATTTGACCGGATGCGAACCAGAACTCAATAAATTTTTTTGTCTCAAAGTCTTTGTCTATCCAAGGCAAGCTGACCTGATTCAATTTTGCTTTCTTTGCAGCGCTTAAAAGTTTGTCGGAGCTAATTATAAAATTGTTTTCATTCACCTTTGAGGTCCAAGCCTTTGACATGAGTATTGAAAGCGGGTCAACATCAATTCCAATCCCATTATAACCTTGTTCTGAAATAGTTCTAAGTACTGTGCCAG
>JBJMLT010000302.1:0-2256 GCA_045805165.1 Flavisolibacter sp. | reverse complement strand
TCAACACAAATAAAAAAAACATAATTAGTAAGCTTTTGTCTTTGTTCATAAAGCCACTGCCTGAGAGAAACAGGGCGGTTCTTATAATTTAATTCAGAGACGTGCATGCTGGCCTTTGCTATTTCAATGGGAGGGATATCAAGCCATTCCAGGTGCAATAGCTGAAATAACAGATCATCCCCACTGAACGGAATTGCATGTTCTGCACTGAGGTAATTCAGGAATAATAACAATTGGCGTATCAATGGCTGATCCAGTATATTCAGGCTACGCTTGCTGTAAAAAGGTAAATTCCTTAGCCGCAAATAGTTTGAAAGTTCATCTCCATACTTATTTTCCCTATAGATAATAGCTATAGTATTTCCGGGTACTCCCTGCTTTATCAGTTTCTCCACCTGTAAAGTAGTATTGATCATTTCATCACGCTGTGTTTCATATTCACATATGAAAGGAACGTGCTTCAAAGTCTTCATTATCTCATGGCTTGCTTTCAGTTCCTTATGCAAGCCTTCTATTTGCTTTACTAATCTCTCCTGATTATTTTCTATGAGTGTTTTTGAAATATCCAGTATAGGCTGAACCGACCGGTAATTATTTTCCAGGACTACCGTAAGCAGATCTGTTTTATAACTTTCAGCAAATGCCAGCATATTTTCAACATTCGCCCCCTGGAACCTGTAAATACTCTGGTCATCATCTCCTACAACAAAAACATTCGGCTTATCCCAATAATTGATCAGCAGTTCAACAATACGGTTCTGAGAACCGCTGGTATCCTGATATTCGTCCACCAAAATATACTGGTATTGCTCCTGGTAAGTACGTAATAGATTTTCGTTCGATTCAAAAGCTTCAATTACCCAGTTGATCATGTCGTCAAAATCGTAACGGTTGCGTGAACGCATTAATTGCTGGAACTTGTTGAACTCATTACATGCAGCCTGCAGTTTTTCCATTCGCTGCCTGATATCTTCAATTTTATCCCATCGTATGTCGCCTTTCTTATAGTCCTTTGATGCTCTTTTGCAAATGAATTCTTCCCGATTCGGAAGATCTTTTAAGTATTCATCCACTTTTTTGCAAATAAAATCGGAAGTCAATCCTTCACGTTTCATCTGGCTGAATAAGTACTGTAAACCGTAGATCTCAAAATATACATCGCCACGGAATCTTTTAAGAGGGTGGTTTTTATCAAAGCCATCTATCAGCTCTTTCATTAATTCTATGCGTTCCAGATCAGAAAGAGGATCCAGGGTTGTTTTATCAAACAGATTCAGATTATCCTGTATTACCTCATTACAAAAAGCATGGAAGGTATAAATAGCAACTTTATAGGAATCGGGACCAATAAATTGAGAAAGCCTTTTGCGCATGGCCACTACGCCTGCTTCCGTATAAGTAAGACAGAGTATATTATTAGGTTCAATATGCGCATCACTTAACAGGATTTTCCCTATCCGTGCACTAAGGATCTGGGTTTTACCAGTTCCGGGGCCTGCAATTACCATTACAGGGCCTTCAATCTGGTCGACTGCTTTACGCTGTTGCTGGTTCAGCAGGGCATATTCCTCTTCAAATCTTTTTAATAACTTATCTCTTACAAACATCTTTAGGAAATACTTTGAATAATTAACAGAAGTAATGTTCTGAATCAAATGTAAGATGATTTGCTAATTCGTGAATCGTCAATGAGGTCGTGAATCGTCAATCGTCAATCGTGAATGATCGGGAATCGGATATCGTGAAATAAGTAAAAAGTTAAAAGTTAAAAGTTAAAAGTGTCCATAGCTCGGTGTTTTTGGTTTCACGCAAAGGCGCCTAAGGAGCAAAGACCGCAAAGGGGTGGGTTTATGGTTGGCTGGAGGTTGGCTTATAGTTGGCTTATAGTTGGCTTTGATATGGCTTTGATATGGCTTTGATACGCTTTAAAGGGAGGAGGGGAGGAAGGGAAAAGTAAAAGGGAAAATGAAAAAGGGGATCTTTGTTTATTAGTTTTTACCGTTTTATTTATTAGCATTCAAAAATACAACTTATGCGGCTCCAATAATTGGTTTTGATTTTTAAGTTTTGAAGTTTTTATCATTGCGTTGCAAAATTCTCCCTTCGATCGATGACAAAGCGGTTTCCAATTGCAGATAAAACGTTTACTGTAAACTAACCGGATATTAATTGATGACTGGTATTAAAAATAAAAATCCCGCCAGGAATGGCAGGATCTGTTTCTATAAACAACCGACAAATCAAATTAAAGGGTAC
>JBJMLT010000301.1:0-7336 GCA_045805165.1 Flavisolibacter sp. | reverse complement strand
TAAAGTGAAAGATTCATTTTTGGGTAAAGTGCATAACAAAGGCGCTGCCCGAATAAGGAAAATGAACAAAGTTGTGATCTAAATAGACAACTGTCAAACATGCGGTCTATTCGACCGTTCTTAACCGCTAAGACGGAAAGACGCAAGGTTTTTCCTGATTCTTAGCGGTTATTCCTTTGATAATATCTATTAGGTTCTAAGATTAAATTTTAATCTTCTTTATAATTATTTACTTTTCTTTTAAAGCCATCCTTTAATAATACTTCATTAAAATTTATTAGAAATCCTAATGACTTATTAGATAGCTTCATATAGGATAAAAGCTGGGCTTCATGAACAGGAGCTAATTTTTCAACAGATTTTATTTCAACAATTATTTCCTTTTCCACAAGCACATCAATAAAAAAATATTTTCCAGTATCATATCCTTTATAAATTAAAGGAATTTGAATTTGGTAACTGACATTAATATTACGTAAGCTTAATTCTTTAATTAAGGCACATTCATATACAGATTCCAATAGACCTGGACCTAAATTTTTATGGACTTCTAATGAACTTCTAAATATTTCCTTAGCCAGCCATTCATATTGCTCTTTGATCATATTTATTTTAATATGGCCAAAGTGCAATAATTAATGGATTCGAACAATAACATTTGAATGTTATAAATAGTTTTATTATAATCTAATACTTAAATTAACCTTTGCGTCTTTCCGTCTTAGCGGTTAAGTGTCTTTCCTAGTATACTCCAATCACTTTCTTCAGAAACAATGGTATTAATTAGAATTCCAAGGTTGTCGATTTCCATTTCAATAACATCTCCTTCGTTTAGCCATTGCTCCTTGTAATTAGGATCGTTTAATTTTCCTGTTCCGTTCAATTCAAGAAAACATCCGGTACCTACAGTTCCACTGCCTATGATATCTCCAGGGTAAAGATCTGCACCATATGAAGCTCGTTCAATGATCTCGGCAAACGTCCAATCCATATCACCCAAATTTCCTTCACTAACCTGAACCCCATTTACCTTACATGTCATTTTCAGATTCCAGTTCTTTCCTATATGTCCTTCTTTAGCAGGAATAAGATACGGTTCCAATTCCTCCATTGTAACCAAACATGGTCCAATGGAAGTTGCAAAATCTTTTCCTTTTGCCGGCCCAAGGTTTAATAGCATTTCATCCATTTGAAGCTTTCTTGCGCTCAGATCATTCATGATCATTAAGCCAGCAATATATTCATCAGCCTCTTCTGCTTTAATGTTTCTGCCATGCCTGCTTATTACAATAGCAGCTTCCAATTCGAAATCAAGTTTATGAAAATGATCAGGCATGCACTTTACTTCGCCCGGACCAATTATACTATGGTGATTGGTAAAATAAAAAACAGGATATTGATCAAACTCCGGTATCATATCAACTTTCCTGTTTCTTCTGGCTGCTGCCACATGCTGCCTGAATGCATAAGCATCTCTGCATGATGATGGGAATGGCACCGGCGCCAGTATAGTTACACTTTCATAAGGTATGCCTTTAGTTTTTGCTATTTTTTCTTCTTCGATCATTATAGCTCCACCTTCAATCATCGGATATACTTCATCCCAATAATTTAAAAACATGCTTATTGTATTGGGAATATCCGGATGAATAAATTCCATATCGTATAATAATCCATCCACCAGCAAGGCCAATTGATCATGATCTTCTTTTAAATAAGAAACTAGTTTCATTGATACTATTTAAGAGATCAAATGTATAAGAAAGTTTGAGGTTAGGTTTGAATAGATGCCGTTTATTAATTAAATTATTATTACTGTAAATTGCTTACATGAGCTATTTTAAAAAACTGGCAATAGCATTAATAACATTTAGTTTCCTTTCGTTTTTCCAAAAGCCTGTTGAAGAACAATCATGGATACGGATAAATTTATTGGGATATAAACCCAATGGAATAAAAGTGGCAGTTTGGTGTTCTAAAAATGAAAAAGCAATCAGTGAATTTCAATTAGTTGATTCAACAACAAATAAAGTAGTCTATAAAAATGCGGCAGGCAGACCTTTCGGCTCATATGGTCCCTTTACTCAAACATATCGCTTGAATTTTTCTAAGTTTAGCCAACCTGGCAAGTACTATCTGATAGCCGGTAATGCAAGATCTCCTTATTTTACAATAGGCACCGATGTATATAAAGGATCGGCTGATTTTTGCCTTCGCTATATGCGTCAGCAAAGAAGTGGCTATAATCCTTTTTTAAAAGACTCGTGTCACACTCATGATGGCTATACTGTTTATGGACCAATGCCAGATAGTACTCATATAGATGTTTCCGGCGGATGGCATGATGCCTCCGACTACCTGCAATATTCAGCAACATCTGCTAATGCAACGTATCATTTACTGATGGCCTACCGTGATTTTCAAAAAGTATTTTTGGATGAAAAACGAAGTAATGGAGCAGATGGAAGCAATGGGTATGCAGATGTATTGGATGAAGCCAGGTGGGGTTTGGACTGGCTATTAAAAATGCATCCGAAAGATGACTGGATGTTTAATCAGATAGCGGATGACAGGGATCATATAAGTATGCGAATACCTAAAGAAGATAGCCAATATGGAAGAGGTTATGAACGACCGGTTTATTTTATTACAGGTGAGCCACAAGGGCTGTTTAAGTATAAGAACAGAACTAAAGGCACATCTTCGACAGCAGCTAAATTCAGTAGTGCATTTGCTCTTGGTTATATTCTTTTTGCGGATAAGGATCCAATCTATGCTGAAAATCTTTTGAAGAAATCGGTTTCTGCGGCACAATATCAATTAAGGAAATTAGGAGTAACACAAACCGCCCCCGGTCGTGCTCCCTATTTTTATGAGGAAGAAAACTGGACAGATGATGTTGAGCTATCTACCGCTATTTCAGCAAGCGCAATGATGTTCAATTCAAAAAAAAACAGAAGGAACCTGAGTAAGCAGGATTCTGTAGCGCTTAAAACAGCATATGCCCTTGCCCAGGAAGAAAAGATAACACCATGGTTGGGAGAAGATACAGCAAGACATTATCAATGGTATCCTTTTATAAATATTGGACATTACGAACTGGCAAAACAATTAAAAGGAGCTAAAAGAGATACGATCATAAACTTTTATAAAACCGGGATCGAAAAAGTTTGGAAAAAGGCTATTAAAAATGCTTTCTTTAGAGGCATACCTTATATCTGGTGCAGCAATAATCTTACAACTTCTTTTGCTATTCAATGTTATTGGTACCGTAATTTATCCAAAAACAAAAGCTTTGAAGAGTTGGAGCAAGCTAATTTCGATTGGCTGTTTGGCTGTAATCCCTGGGGTACCAGCTTTATATATGGATTGCCTTCATGGGGAGATACACCTGCAGATCCTCATTCTGCTTTTACTCACCTTAAAAATTACCCGATAGATGGTGGGCTTATGGACGGACCTGTGTATACCAGTATTTATAATAATTTAATTGGTATTCAGCTATATCACAATGATGATTATGCACTTTTTCAAAGCAATCTGGCTGTTTATCATGATGATTACGGAGATTACAGCACTAATGAGCCTACAATGGATGGTACAGCTTCACTGATCTATCTTTTAGCTGCCTATGAATCAATGCAATAATTATGGATTTGTCATCAAATTTTAAATAGTAAATTGCAAATTGTAATTCCACTTCCATTAACATCTTTCTAACAATGTATTTGTATTTTTGCCGCCAAATCCAGCTATCATGAAGTTTGAGAAAATAAATAATAAAGGGCAGGCGAAGCTTTTCCAAAATCCCGCTCTTGAATACCTTACCAAAACACATCCGCTTGTGATCTGGGGTATTTATTTACCTGTGGTTGTTGGGTTCCCTATATATTCTTTTTCCAGACTGGATTTTGCAGCGGCTAGAATTGCCTTATTATTTTTATTGGGAATTATTTTCTGGACCTTATTTGAATATACTATGCATCGTTGGATCTTTCATATGGTTGCAGAAAATGAAAGAGCGAAAAAAATAGTGTATGTAATGCACGGCAATCATCACCATTTTCCCCGAGATAAAGAAAGGCTTTTTATGCCTCCTGTTCCGAGCATTATACTCGCCTCTATTATTTTTCTGTTGATGTTTGCCCTAATGGGAGATAATACATTTGATTTTTTCTCCGGCTTCATGCTGGGTTATTTATTATACGGTTCCATGCACTATGCCATTCATGCCTGGAATCCTCCTTTTAAATGGATGAAACCATTATGGCGTAATCACCACCTGCATCATTATAAAGATGATGGCAAAGGTTTTGGGGTTAGCACAACTATATGGGACCGAGCTTTTGGTACCATGTTTGACCTTCGTAAGGAAAAAGAAGATAAGGAGAAGGTAAAAGAGTTGATGTTTAAATAGAGATCTCCATGGCTCAGAAAAAGCTGATTCGTTTTGCGGAGCTGGAATCTTTTTCAAATGTTCTGCAATATCCAGTGGCAATGCCGGGAACATGGAAAGAATTCTTTAAGAATACAAATCCGATTGTTTTAGAGTTGGCCTGCGGAAAAGGCGAATATAGTCTTGGACTTGCAAAGATCTATCCTCTAAAAAATTTTATTGGAGTAGATATTAAAGGTAACAGGCTTTGGGTGGGAGCTAAAAAAGCTATTGAACACAATCTTAAGAATATTGCTTTCCTAAGGATACAAATTGATCAAATAACTGAATTCTTTGCTACTGAAGAAATTGATGAAATATGGATCACATTTCCCGATCCGCAACTTAGAATTTCAAAGTCAAAAAAAAGATTGACCCATCCAAAATTTCTTAGGCTTTATTACCAGGTATTAAAGCCAGGAGGGAAAATCCATTTAAAAACAGATAGTCCGGAACTATATTTATTTACAAAGAAAGTAATCGATATGTACGGTTGCACCTTATATAAAGATTACGATGATATTTACTCCGAACCAGGCATTCCTCCCGAGCTTAGAATAAAAACACATTACGAACAATTGGATATTGCTAACAGCAAAAGAGTGCATTATTTATGCTTTACTTTGCCTGAATATTTACCATCAAAAGAAATGGATCTTTTATTACAACAGTTTTTGAAGGATGAAGCAGGAATTAGTTGAAGGAGAGGATTATTATATCAATGCCGAAAGCCTTTTGGTATTTACCGCGAAATATCTAAAGCGAAGAGGATACTGTTGCGGGTCGGGCTGTTTGAATTGTCCATACGAATATGAAGCCGTGCCTGAACCAAAAAGATCAGAATTATTGCAAAAGAGAAAGAATCAGCGGCCGGATTAATTTTCAAGTATGCCATCTGGAAAGAAAAGTTCTCAAAAAGAAAAATTAAAGACCATAACTCCATCCGGCAGGAAGGACGAATCATTTTTCGAACTCGTATTTGAAGTAGTAAGGCAGATTCCAAAAGGAAGGGTAACGTCTTATGGAGCCATAGCTATGGCATTAGGAACTAAAATGTCTGCCCGCATGGTAGGATGGGCCATGAACGCATCCCATAATTTTAAATTCAAATTACCCGCGCATCGGGTTGTAAACAGAAATGGATTGCTTACGGGTAAAATGCATTTTGCTTATCCTGAACAAATGCAGGAGATGCTTGAAAAAGAAGGCATTAAAGTGAAAGAGGATAAAGTGCAGGATTTCAAAAGTAAATTCTGGGACCCTTCTAAAGAAATTTAACCTGTGCAGAACTTCAGTAATTGAATATGTAGCTATTTTACTTTCTAAATACTTTAAATACGCTTACTATTCCTATAAGGCTGAAAGCTGGCAATGATTTGAAAAAAGAAATACAGAATGTTGTAAATAAATATTCAATAAAAGCTGGCTGGATAGCTTGTTGCGTTGGCAGCCTTACAAATTATAATATTCGTTATGCAAACAGAAAAGAAAGCAATGCGGGCTCCGGTCATTTTGAAATATTAAGCCTTTCCGGAACCTTATCAACCAATGGTTGTCACTTACATATCAGTATCAGCAATTCTGAAGGGGAAACATCCGGAGGCCATCTTTTGGATAATAATATTATTTATACTACTGCAGAAATAATTATTCAACACACAAATGAATTTATATTCAAAAGAGAATTAGACCTGTTCACCAGTTTTAATGAATTAGTAATTCAATCAACTAGATAAAATTGTAAATAGTAAATGGCTAATAATAATTTTTAATCAATAAATAAACTAACGGTCCTGTCAGCGACACATATAACCAGACAGGCCAGGTAAATTTAGCAAGTTTCTTATGAGCCTCGTTTTCATTTATTAAACCTCTGTAAGCAGTAAAAAGAATAAAAGGAAGCACTATTCCGGCAAGTATTATATGAGTGCTTAATAATGCATAATAAACATACCTGAGCGTTCCTGCCGCGGTCTTTTCATCAGCACTTAAAATACCATCGTGGTTGCTATCACCAAATTTCGCTTCTCCCGCAAACAAATGATGACAGATATAGCTTACTAAAAACAAAATAGATAATGCCATTGCCGTAAGCATAATGGTCTTATGTATTTTTAATCTTCTGTTTTTAGCCGAAACTATACCAGCAACAAGTAATACGGCAACTATAGAATTTATAAAGGCATTGATAGTTGCAAAAATATGTTGATCAAAACCCAGGCTTGCATGTATCTTAAACTTTCCCAAAGCAGATACCGCTATAAAAACTATAGCAGAAAAAAGGAAGATAAGCATGCGAGCTTTTCTATCGTTCTTCGTCAATACAATATTCATCACTACTTATTTTCTTTACGAAGGAATGTGAACAATAATAAAATTCCAACGGTAGTTATTAAAAATACAATAGCTATAAATTCCAGCTTTCCGCTGAGAAAGAATTTCTTATTTGGATCCCTTTCCAGGTATAAGAATATCAAATCCCTGGATAATTGAGCGATTTGATTACTATCTAAACTATGATAGTAGCCTCTTATATTCCGGTTTTTATCTATAAGAACAAATAGATCGGTATGAATAAAGTTACTATCAACAAGCCCTCCATCCTGGGCCATTAACTTCATATCATTAATGGACAGATCGTAGATATCCTTTTTATTACCAGTCAAAAGCCACCAATTCTGTGGATTTATCTGATAATGGTCAGCCCATTTTTTTAATTCTCCAACACTATCTCTTTCGGGGTCGATGCTAAATGAAAGGAATTGTACAAAGTCAGCATCTCTATTGCCTACTGTTTCATTATTTTTAACCGCATCCTGTAACTTTTTCATATTCATTGTAGTAACAGGACAGATGGTAGGGCAATGGGTAAAAAAGAAATCAGCAACGACAATCTTGTTT
>JBJMLT010000300.1:0-4448 GCA_045805165.1 Flavisolibacter sp. | reverse complement strand
GGCAATCAGTTGTTCTTACAGCAACTGGTGATGGGACGTTTGCCTGGAAACCGGGGACAGGACTTTCTGATTCATTAACTGGAAATCCTGTAGCCTCTCCTCATGATACAACAGTATACCAGGTGACAGTGACCAATTCTTATGGATGCAAAGATTCTGCTCTTGTTATTGTATACGTTTATATTAATCCGGTGGCTAATGCAGGACCAAATAAAACAATAGTAAAAGGTGATAGTGTACTATTAAATGGCTTTGTTGATGGAACACATATCAATTATTTCTGGACACCAACATCTTTTATGGGTAACAGCAAAATTGTTACTCCTTTGGTATCTCCTCCGTCAGATCAGCTTTTTACACTAACCGCTCAATCTACACTGGGTTGTGGAACTGCATCATCTTCAGTTATGGTAAAGGTTTATAATGACATATTTATACCAAATACTTTTTCTCCCAATAATGATGGTAAGAACGATATATTCAGAATTGTAGCAGCAGATGGGTACAGGCTTTTAAAATTTCAGGTATTCAACCGGTGGGGTCAGTTAATATTTAATAGCAATGATCTGGGTAAAGGATGGAATGGAATGTATAATACCATTCCGCAACCAGAAGACACATATGTTTACATAGTGGAACTGGAATCTGCATATGGGAGAATTATAAATAAAAAAGGAACGATTACTTTGATAAGGTGAGGATCGTCAATCGTCAATCGTCAATGATCGGGAATCGGATATCGTGAATTCTTTTCCCGGGTTTACTTTCCGGCATAGATAATCAACCCGATACCTAATACAAAACAGAGGAACATTAATGCAATTAATCGATTAGTTCCCAGAGGTGCATTTTTAAATTCCTTCCAGATCAAAACGCCCCAAAGGGCGGCAACAAGTGTTGCTCCCTGTCCCAGTCCATAAGAAATAGCAGGACCTGCCTTACCTGCTGCAATAAGATTAAAAGAATTACCTAATCCCCAGATCAATCCTCCCAATACTCCAACAAGATGCGTAGAAAACCTTCCTCCGAAATAATCACTATAATGCACGGGTGGACCGTCAAACGGCCTGCGCATAAGAATCGAATTAAATAAAAAATTACTGATAAAGATGCCAATAGAGAAAACAAATACCGCGCTGTAAGGAGTCATCATTCCCTGCGCCGGGTGCTGGAAGTTCTTCATATCCATAGAGGCTGCAATAAAGCGGTAAAAGAATGACATCAGCAAACCGGCAACCAACGAGATTACAATGCCCTTAGTGGAAACAGCTTTTTCATTTGACCTCATTTTTTTATAGGCAGATGCATTAAATATAATAGCTAATGTTATTAAGCCTACGCCAAGAAATAGGGAGAGTGGATCACCTTTCTGATCAGCAAAATAATTAATAAGGACACCAAGTACCAGTGCGAGGCCAATAGCAACAGGAAAAGCGACGGCCATGCCCGCAATGGCAATAGCAGCAGAAAATAAAATATTAGCTGCATTAAATATTACGCCTCCAATAAATGCACTTAAAATATTGGCAGCGGAAGCTTGTTGCAGATCTTTGACAAAGCTTCTGCCTTCATTGCCAAAACTACCAAGCGTTAACGCGGAAACAATTGAAAAAAGTAAAATGCCAATTACATAATCCCAATAGAATAATTCAAAACGCCAGCTTCTGCTTGCCAACTTTTGGGTGTTAGCCCACGATCCCCAGCAAAGCATAGTGATAATGCAAAACAGTACAGCGGTTGAATAATTGGTTACTATGAACATAGAAACATTTTTTTAACTACTGAGTGGCTGCTAGCTGCTAGCTTCTAGCTTCTAGCTGCAAGCTATTAGACTTTAATTCAGAGGGCTTCACTGGTTACATTTTTTTGTCATCCTCTTAACAGTTAACTGTCAACTTTAAATTGTCATCTATCTATTAATCGTTCTTTCCATAGTTTATCAGAATAAATAATTACATCTCCTAAACTTATAGGGTGATTGTTAGAAGGGTTTACTATTTTTAATCTTACTGAATGGTGTCCTTTTTGAAGATCGTATTTCCAGGCTAGTTCATGTCTACGTGTGGTAAAGCTTACCGGCAACTTTATCATTTCAATTAACTTACCATCTATGTATAATTTAGAGTTGAAAATATAATCGGAGTGGTTTTCCCATTGAGATGCATCTCCTTTCAAAACAAAACCTGTTCCTTCAAAATCAAAATTGATCTCGTCTTTATTGGAGTTCCAGCTTGCATTTATTTTGTTAACAGGAAACAGGCCAGTAAAACTTTTTTCATAATCCACTGTTTTTGGCTGTTGCTTTTTTATAATCACATGATCACCGTTTATTTTTCCTCCGTTCTTTTCAATATTGGCTAATGCATGCTTAAGTCCTATTTCATACACCCGCTGCAAGGACATAGTAGTATACTTAAAATTAATTTCTTCTGCTTCCTTTAATCCCTGTTTCCAGAATGGAGGAATTCTCTCATAACCCAATATAGTTCCTAAAATACCTCCTGCGCTCGAAGGATTACAATCTGCATCCTGTCCGCACCTTGTAGTAATATCAAGTGTATGTGTAAAATTTCCACCGCCATAAAGTAAACCAATAATAACATAAGCCGCATTTACTTTAGCATCAATATTAAAAGGAGCAAAAACTCCATCAGGACAACCAATATCATTAGCCCATTTCTTTTGTACTTCCAGCCATGTTTGCTTCCAGTCACCAGGATACTTCTTATGCCAAAGAATTACATCATGAATGCATTTATAAAAATCACTTTGTACAGGTATTGTTTTTAAAGCTTCATTAATTATATAACTGATATTGTTGGATGCAAATGCTTCTGTATATAAAGCTCCTATAAACACTCCTCCATACCAACCATCTCCATAATTCATGATATGTTCTATCTTATCACTGATCTGTGAAGCAGTATTAGGCATGCCAGGACTCATAAGTCCGGCAAAGTCAGATTCGATCTGATAATCGATACAATCCGCATGCGGATTATTTTTCCAATAACCACTTTGGGGAGGTTTAATTCCGTTTAATATATTATAACGGCCGGCCTGGTTCGCATGCCATAGTGCATAACCTGCATGCGCATATGCATTAGCGAATGAATCAACCGGTGCATCCAATCCATATTTCTCAAATACATCTACAAAAGTGAGGTCCATGTATAGATCATCGTATAGTCCTGGATTTTCTATCATTGTTTTCTTCAGATAGCCATTATACCAAAGCAATGGTTGATAATCTCCTATAAATGTTCCCTGAAAGCGAAATTCATAAGGACCTCCAAATGTTACTCCTATTGTTTGTCCGGCCCATCCACCTTTAATCTTATCCTGTAACTTATCTTTCGTTAATAATAGTTGCTGGCCATGAGATAGCTTGTAGCCTATCAGGAAAACAAAAAGAATAAAGAGTTTTGGGTTCATTTCGTTAGATAATTATTTTCGGATAACTGCGTTTGCATTATTTATTTTCAAAAAAGAGTCTACTTCATTTCTATAAGGAACAGAATCCTGAGCGCCCGGTTTTGTAACTGAGAGTGATGCAGCATGGCAGGCGAAACGGACAGCGTTTAGTAAACCAGTATTTTCACATAATGCCACTGCAAGCGCGCCATTAAATACATCACCTGCTGCAGTTGTATCTACGGCATTTACAATAGGAGCGGAGACGAATTCACACATTTCTTTATTAAAAAGTAAGGCTCCCCTGGCACCAAGAGTTATTATTACATTAACTACTCCCTTTGCATGGATTAGTTTAGCAGCTTTTATAGCTGAATCAACATCAGTTATATTAATTCCCGAAAGCATTTCTGCTTCCTTTTCATTTGGTGTGATCATCCATGTGTTTTGTAATAGTGTGGAAGGAAGTTCACAAGCCGGGGCCGGATTGAGAATTATTTTACTTTGTGAACTCTTTGCCATGTTAGCTACAAAGTCAACTGTTTCCACAGGAATTTCTAACTGCATTAAAATAATAGAAGATCTTATAATTACATCTTTACTATTTTGAAGATCTGAAGGGATTAGCATAGCATTCGCTCCTGAAGCAACCACAATACAGTTCTCTCCATTCTTATCTACAGTGATTAATGCTACACCAGAAGGATAGTCGGGCGTTGAAATAATATAATCTGTATTTATTCCTTCAAGCTCAAACAAACGGATCGCCTGCTGTCCAAATATATCCGTTCCCGTTTTACAAATAAAAGTAACATTGCCTCCAAGGCGTTGGGCAGCAACGGCCTGGTTTGCGCCTTTGCCTCCTGCGTTCATAAAAAAACGTCCGCCTAAAATAGTTTCACCTGGTTCGGGCAGGTGATCGGCCATAATGACCATATCTGTATTAGAGCTTCCTACAATAAGAATAGATGGCTTCATGGTTCGTTCTTAAAGTTAGTATTTTGCTTTGAAGATATCGTTGACAGGTTGACAAG
>JBJMLT010000299.1:0-2820 GCA_045805165.1 Flavisolibacter sp. | reverse complement strand
GATGTCAGTTTCGCTTATTTGGATAATATCAAAACTCAAATTTGATTCATATCAAACACACTTTTTATCATGTCTTGATCACCCTTTGTAAAAGGAACCCATTGCGAATTAACTAAGGAAAAATTCTTTCCTGCAATTGCAGCTTTATACTCTTCTTTAAGATTAGCGCTTATCTCCTCGATCGTATTACCTAAATTTACGCCGCTGCCAACTGCGAAGGAGATTCTTTCCTGTGGATTTGTGAATTTTTTCCCTTGATAATAATTTGCATTTATTCGATTAAATAAACCCAACACATTTTCTCCAATTCCTAAACAGAAATGAAAGGTTATTAAATGCTCTTCAATATCAGAGTTCGTTATTTCTTCAAGTAAATCACATATTTCATTTTCAAGAAATTCTTCATCACCATATATATACCTTTTCGCTCCAAGAATAAAAGGTATGGTCAACCCATCATGTCCGGAATTTACCCAATGTGAAATTAATTTGTACCAATATGGATAAGAAAGACTCATTTACAATCGATAAAGTTTTCAGGATTACTAAAGTTTTCCTAGCAACATAGCATATTCATAGATAAAGATTCTATTTATTTCAGAGGTCATTATGAATTAGATTGTTTAGTGAGAATTATACAAAAGGGTTGTTACTTGTCTAAAATTAACAAAAATTATTTCTTCCAATGATATTAAGAGATCTTTTGAATTGCGTTGAATAACCATTCTTTTCTCAGAGGAAATAAATTCGAGTTTTTTTTTGCTTATGACCATTTTTACCAAAGTGCTTAAATGAAAAACTGCGCAGTATTCATTAGTAAAGTCGCAAATCAAACTCTCAAAATCCTTTGCATCAGTTCTGGGTAGCTTTTTTAAGGGGGTTGTTTATAGTTCAAATAAACCGACCTAAAAAAATCAAACATCAAACATCAGACATTCTTCGTGAATCCTTTTTGCCTTCGTGTTTAGTGGCCCAAAAAAGAAATGAATGTTCGACCTAAAGCATTTTCAAATCTTCAAACATCAAACATCTCAAATTCCCTACTTCAATTCATACCTCAACGCAACCCCATTCAATTCAGTTATTGAACTTCCCGTTACCTGCGCTACTATTTTATCATTCACATAAATCCTTTCAGTTAATATTCCTGCCTGGTTATCTAAAACAGTAAAGCCAACCTTTCCCTTTGGAGGGTCTGATTTAGGATCTACATTAAATGAATTTAAATACTTCCACGGAACAGGTACAAATGGAGGAATTAAACCGGGTGATGCAGTAGAGTCTTTTCCATCAGGCTTTGTGAATTGGACAATAATAAGGCTGGTTACATCCGATGAAACTACCTCATATTTTACTTTATAAGATAGCGGGGGCTGGCTTACTTCTTTTTTGCAGGACATCCACGAAATTATAATCAGCAGCAAAACTATTCTGGTTCGCATGGCAGGATAAATTTGGATCGCCTTAAATAATCCATGCAATTTCCATGCTAGCCAGCTCATGAATAAATTACTGCTCAGGCTGCTTTAATTGATTATAATAAGAAGTAGTTTAAAGAATAGGAATGATATAATTAAATATATAGAAGAAGAAAGACGATTGTTGCTTTCAACAGTTTTTGGTTTTGACTTTTAACTTTTGACTTATTTTGAATTTCTTCTTACAGGCAGGCTACACATCCAAATAGTGAATGGCTCGTCCTTTAGGGCAACGAGCCATTTCAGATATAAATTATTGAAGGCTGTGCGAAAATAATAACTGGTTATAAAACTGAAGTTATTACTCGATAAATCAGTCAGGTAAAAAGTTGAATCATTAATTATTACCGACGAATTCAGGCAGCATTCACTTTTGCACAGTACATTGATATTTTACGATGAAGATCTTCTGGCCTGAATGGCTTTTGTAAAAAGTCATTGAAGCCTTTACTGGTAAGGTGTTCTTTCATATTAGGCAGAACGGCGGCGGTAAATGCAATGGCTGGAATATTCTGACTTACCTTTCTTATCTCTGCAAGAGCTTCATATCCGTCCATAATTGGCATATCAAGGTCTATAAGTACCAGGTCATATTCATTTTCATTAAAGAATTGAACAGCTTCCAGTCCATTAGTTGCTTCATGAATGGTAACATCCCAACGCTCAAGGAATTTATGGGTTATGGTCATATTTACCGGACTATCCTCTGCAACCAATACTCTTGTACCTTTCAGGCTGTCAAGAGTGCTTACTTTCTTTTCATTTACAAATGCTCTGTTCTCCTGGCTAATTGGCATTTGAATAGTAAAGAAGAAATGGCTTCCTTCTCCAGGCTCACTTTCTACGCGAAGGTCTCCTCCAAGCATGGATACTATTTTTTTACTGATCGTTAATCCAAGCCCTGTTCCTCCAAATCTTCTGGTAGTGCTGCTTTCTCCCTGATTGAATGCTTCAAAGATTATTTGTTGCTTTTCAATGCTCATACCTATTCCTGTATCCTGTACCGAGAAATAGATATTTGCATTCTGGCTGTCGGAAGAAACAAGTTGCGCCACACACTCTACTTTACCTTTATCGGTAAACTTCAATGCGTTTCCAATAAGGTTTGTAAGTACCTGTCTTAATCTGGTTTCATCTCCTTTAAAGTATTTATCCAGTGACAGATCTACTTTAAATTCAAATGCTACTTTCTTATCATCAAACTGATTTTTAAATACAGTATGAACTTTATCAAGCAATGTCTTAAGATTGAACGCATCATTCAGTAACTCCATTTTCCCTGCTTCGATCTTACTGAAGTCCAATACATCATTTACTACACTTAACATATGCTCGGAAGAAT
>JBJMLT010000298.1:0-7284 GCA_045805165.1 Flavisolibacter sp. | reverse complement strand
TTCATGCAAATATGGGTACAACTTTGCTATATGGAATTATGATTGCCATACCAACAATTATTATTGCTGGTCCGCTATTCTCAAGAACTCTAACCAAAATAAAGTCAACACCACTTGAAACGTTTTTGCCAAAGCATTTATCCAATGAAAATTTGCCTGGTTCTTTAAATAGTTTTCTTACAGCTTTATTACCGATACTATTATTTGCAATTACTTCCCTCTTTCTTACATTTTCTATTACCGGACCTAAAGGAACAGCTATATTGGAATTTTTAGGTGAAGGATCTATTGTAATGCTAATTTCACTTATTGTTTCCACATTTACTATTGGTATTGGAAGAGGAATAAAGATGAAAGAGATAATGACTCTTTACACAGAAGCTGTTAAGGATGTAGTAATGATATTCTTAATTATAGCTGGTGCAGGAGCATTAAAGCAGATATTAACAGATAGCGGCATAAGTGAAACGATTGCTGCTCAACTTCAAAATGTAAATATTCAACCATTGATCCTGGGATGGTTAATTGCTGCCATTATCCGAATTTGTGTAGGCTCTTCAACAGTGGCAGGATTAACTGCCGCAGGAATTATTGCACCGTTAATGATACAGACTCACACCAATCCAAATCTAATGGTTCTATCAATAGGCGCTGGAAGCCTGGTATTTTCTCATGTAAATGATTCAGGATTCTGGCTGTGCAAAGAATATTTCAATTTAAGTTTAAAAGATACTTTCAGATCATGGTCGATGATGGAAACGATAGTAGCAGTATTGGGACTTGGGGGAGTACTACTATTAAAATTATTTGTTTAAACATTCAAAAATGGAAAATTCTTCTGCAGATCAGGCATTTGAAATACTAGGTTATAAATTACCACCGCCCCCAGCTCCTGTAGGAGTTTACAAACCTTTATTAATATCGGAAAACCATGTTTATGTTTCCGGACATGGACCATTACTACCTGACCGCAGCTTAATTAAAGGTAAAGTTGGTAAGGAATTGACTATAGAGGAAGGTAAGCAGGCTGCATTACAGGTAGGCTTAGCTATTTTATCTACTATTAAATCCAAATTGGGCAGTTTAGATAAAATTAAAAGAGTGATAAAAGTATTCGGCATGGTGAATAGTACTGCAGAATTTGAAAAACACCCTTACATTATAAATGGATGCAGTGAGCTGTTCGCAAAAATATGGGGAGAGGAAAATGGCTTTGGGGTTAGAAGCGCAGTGGGTATGGGATCGTTGCCGGATAATATTCCGGTAGAAATTGAAGCTATTTTTGAATTAACAAAATAAAATGTACCATGAAAGATGATAAAGAAGAATGGTACATAATAAACAGAATAAACGATCTGGATTCTCCCGCCCTGGCCATCTATGAAGAAAGAGTAAAATACAATATTGAAAAAGCCATAGAAATAGTTGGTGATGTACAAAGATTGCGTCCACACATAAAAACGAGTAAGTCGAAAGAAGCTATTTTATTAATGAAAAAAGCAGGCATCACTAAATTTAAGTGCGCTACAATTGCTGAAGCGGATCTATTAGGAATGACAGGAGTAAAAGATGTATTGCTGGCCTACCAGCCTACGGGTCCAAAACTGACCAGATTCATTAGTGTGATTAAAGATTTTACACAAACGAGTTTCGCCTGCCTTGTAGATAATATGGCATCTGCTAATGAAATATCCAATGTGGCCGAATTGAATTATCTGCAGATCAAAGTATATATAGATGTAAATGTGGGAATGAACAGAACAGGAATTAAGCTGGGAAAAGATGCGATTAATTTATTTCTTTATTGCAGTCAATTAAATGGTATTCATCCCGTAGGATTTCATATATATGATGGACATATTCATGATGCTGATCTTTTTATTAGAAAGCAGAAAATAAATACAACTATAGAAGAAATCAATGGAATGAAAAAAGAATTAAGGTCTAAAGGATTTAAAGATCTTATAATAGTAGCTGGGGGAACACCAACTTTTCCGGCTTATGCCGAATATAAAGAAGTGGAATGCAGTCCCGGAACATTTATTTATTGGGATGAAGGATACAAAGAAAACTTTAAGGAACAGGGTTTTTTACCTGCAGCAGTTGTAATATCAAGAATTATTTCCATTCCGGAGCGAGACCTATTAACAATTGACCTGGGACATAAATCCATAGCGTCTGAAAATAGCATTACCAAAAGGGTTGTATTTATAAATGCTCCAGACCTTGTTCCAGTTAGTCATAGTGAAGAGCACATGGTGTTAAGATCTCAAGGAGCTCATTCATTTAAAATAGGCGATGTGCTTTATGGAATTCCCTATCATATATGCCCCACTATTGCTTTGTATGAAAGAGCCAGCATTATTAAAAAGGGGCAAATAATTACTGAGTGGAAAAATGAAGCGAGAGATAGATTGATAGAACACTGACCAAATTAAATCCATTTTCATTTATGTTCATTATTGACGCACATCTTGATCTAAGCATGAATGCAATTGAATGGAACAGAGATCTAAAGCTTCCAGTAAAAGAGATCAATGAGCGTGAAAAGGGTTTAACGGATAAGCCTGACCGTGGAAATGCAGTTGTTTCATTGCCAGAACTAAGAAAAGGAAATATAGGATTAGTTGTAGCTACACAAATTGCACGTTACGTTTCAAAAGAGAACCCTCTACCAGGATGGCATTCACCAGAACAGGCATGGGCACAAACGCAAGGACAATTAGCCTGGTATAAGGCTATGGAGGAAGGAGGTGAAATGATACAGGTAACTGATATGGAATCTTTGGAAAGGATCCTTAGCATTTGGAGAGATGAAAAAATTGATAATAATAAAAAAGCAGTTGGATATATTTTAAGCCTTGAAGGCGCTGACTCTCTGATAACTCTTAAGCATTTGGAGAAAGCATATTCTTATGGTCTGAGGGCATTAGGTCCTGCTCATTATGGTCCAGGCAGATATGCCAATGGCACCGATGCCACGGGTAAAATGGGAAAACAAGGTTTAGAATTGCTTAAAGAAATGGAAAGACTGAACATAATATTAGATGCAACCCATTTATGCGATGATAGCTTTTGGCAGGCGATGGATCATTTTAATGGAGCTGTATGGGCTAGCCATAATAATGTTCGTACACTGGTAAATCATAACCGGCAATTCAGTGATGACCAGATAAAGGAATTAATAAATAGAAATGCAGTTATAGGAGGAGCTATGGATGCATGGATGATGGTTCCCGGCTGGCAAAGAGGAAAAAGTGATCCAAAAAAAATGAATTGCAATCTTGAAGTTTTAGTAGACCATATGGACCATATATGTCAGATAGCAGGTAATTCTTTACACGTTGGAATAGGATCTGATCTGGATGGAGCTTTTGGAAGAGAACAGTGTCCTTATGATCTGGAGTCCATTGCAGATCTTAATAAATATCCTGCGATATTAAAAAAAAGAGGTTATTCTGATACTGATATTGAGAATATATTGCATGGAAACTGGCTGCGGTTTTTGCGATACGCGTGGAGGTAACCGTTAGAAAAATACCTATCCCCTTTTTGGTTTTACTTCTTCTTATTATTATTTTTTATCAAGCTTCGTATATCTACTAAGTATTATTTCATTGAAAATGAATTAATACGGTATTTCTGAAATTTATAAGAAGTAATTCTTCACGGAATACTTGCATTCCAATATTACTGAGATTATCTTTATAAGTGATTCCACTTAATTATAGCTATAGGGTTATAATTAAAGGTTGGAAAAATCAGTCCGAATTCTATGAAACCAATTATTCTCTATATTATCCTACTGTTTGGCATTTTGAAAGTAAATGCAGGAACTATCCGGGCTGTTCAGAATAACAGTGACTGGAACACTTCAACAACCTGGGATCTGGGTCGTATTCCAACAAATGGTGACATCATTATAATTCCTGCAGGAATAACTGTTACAATTACCCCAAATATTAATACGCCTGGTAATTCCCTTACCATATATATTTATGGCACGTTGAATTTTGTTGGAGGGGGAGCTAAATTAACCATTAATAGTTCGAGTAATATTGTTGTTTACGCTGGTGGTATGATTACAAGTACCGGAAGTCCGTCGCAAACATTAAACATAGGGTCAAATACTGTTTATCAGGGAAATCAACCCCCAATAGTAGGTGCTCAATATGCAAATAATACAACAGGAAGTGGCTTTATGCCATTCATTCCTTTGCCGGTAAAGTATATCAGCTTTTCGTTAGCATACAAAAGCAATAGTGTTTTAATACAATGGTCCACTTCTGAAGAAATAAATTCATACAATTATACAATTGAAAGAAGTATTAATGGAACTAACTGGTTTACCATTACTGAAATTGCATCCGCCGGTAACTCGAATAGTGTCAAAAACTATTCTTATACAGATGACTATGTTATTCACGGGAAGGTGTATTACAGAATAAAGCAAACGGATATAAGTGGTTATTATACTTATACACCTATAAAAGAATTAACATCCGGAAGCATAAAGATGACTGATATAAAGATTTACTCTACAGGACAATCCTCAATTATATTACAATTCCCTCAATTGATAAATGATTACATCCAGGTACGCATCTTTTCTGTTAACGGACAACTTATTTCCATAACTCAATTGAATAAGCCTTTTGGACAGATGATAATTAATACAAATAAAAAAGGCAATTACATTATTTCCGTTAGCGACAATAAGAATATAAATGTCGCAAGCCAGGTTATATTATAAATGGCATGAACCTTGTTGTTAATGGTGCGGGAAATTGATCTGTAGTTTTCTCCTTAATTATTCTTACCGGAAACATACTATTAAAATATATTCGACTATTTCTTAGAATCAATATCTATTAAAGCCAACTGAATCAATTAAATAATTGATAATTAAATCCAATCCAAAGGATAACCTTCACTGCTATTATATTATCAATTGCCCTTTAACCTTAAAAACTAAGAAATGAAACGATTTTTACCCTTGATCACAGCCTTTGCATTGGCTGTATTATTTTATTCCTGCCAAAAAGATCCCTTCACTCCAAAACTTAATGAAAAGCTTAAGGAAAAGCTTAAAAAGATCATAGATTTTAAAAAAGATTCTACTAAAATACCAATTACCTGTGGAACAAATGTTCAGTTTAATCTCATCGATTATTATCCAAACCAGTTTTACATGACTTACGGTAACATGCAGGTGAAAAACGATGCAAATAATGTATATATAACACTAAACTCCTTAATCCAATACAGTTTTTATTTTGCTGAAATAAAAATGAGCATTGGAAACCTTCAACATTTACAATCCATGGTTCCGTATTATGATTATACAGTGGGACCGCCAACCGCGGATTCCTCTCAAAGCTTTACTACAGCAGTAAACAGCTATACTTTCACTGTTCCAAGATCAAGCATCGTGGATACCTGTTTTAATATATTCATTTGGGCCCTTGAGGTTAAATCAGATAAGTCAGATTTTCATTATGTGTGGCTGCAATCCAATACAAAAACAGTTTTGAACCCAAATAGCACATATATTAATTATTGCAATCAGAATTGTTCAATAAAGCATGGGGATGATGAGGATGACGATGATGATAATGATAATGATAATGATAATCACCAGCATGGACATGACGATCATGAACATGACCATCACCATGATCATTAATTATAATCTATAATAGTTTTGACTTCAATAGTTTTAAAAAAAAGGGCTGACATTTAAGTCAGCCCTTTTTTATTTATTCTTTTATTCTTTAGGTAGGCTAATGGTAGAAGAGACAGGAGTTAAAGATGAAAAGCTGGTGTAAACAAAATATTCCGGTTCAATACCTGATGACTTGATCAATTCTGTATGTTTCCTTTCTAATTTACGTTTTAAATGGCCCAGATAACCGGGTAAGACTACAGTTGAGATCTTAATAGGAATAGAATCGACTAAACGATTCGCCAGATACATTTTAAGTTCCATAGTGGGTCGGATAGAAGAACAAAATAGGTATTTTTTCCTGGTATTCCTACTGGGAGATGCAGTAAAATTTACAACTAAAACTATGTTGATTTGCTAAGATAATACACCATTATATAATAAAAACGAATAACCTGTAATTTGTAAATGACTGAGATTCACATTACAACTTCTTTATTTTTATGCTTCGAAAACTTACCTCATTTCCATGATCCTGTAATAAAATATGTCCCTCTGGAGCTTCACCAAAATTTTTCCATATCGTATATTTACTCATGGCAACAAGATCTCTGAATTCTTTTGAGCCTCTTATATATTCCAGAACCTTAATTCCATTCAGGTAATGCTCAACTTTGTTATCAGGATAAACAACAATTCTCCCATAGTTCCATTCTCCTATTGGTCTTATAACTGAATGAGGTTTATTGGCAGGTATTAAATCATATAAAGATGCCAGGGTACGGTCTCCGTTCCTGCCTAGTTTCGCATCCGGATGTAATGAATCGTCTAAAACCTGGTATTCCAATCCGATTGCAGAACCTGAAGTTTTTTCCTGCAACGTAACAAAATATTTTACTCCACTATTAGCTCCGGGAGTTAGCCTGAATTCAAAGGAAAGATCAAATGCACTAAATTGATCTGTTGTAACTATATCTCCACCATTGGCTGCTTCTTTTCCCTGTGAAGAAAGAACTGTCAAGGTTCCATTTCTTATCACCCATCCTTTTTGTGGAAAAGTGTTTTTTGCAGCGCCGATCCATCCTTTATTTGTTTTACCATCAAATAATAATCGCCATCCATTTTGTTTTTCATATTGAGTTAAATGATTAGGTACAAAGTCAACTACATACAGACCTGGTGGCAAAGAAGCAGCTTTCAAATTTGTAGTTTTGATGCGTATATTTTTAAAGTATATTTTCTTATTGACCTCATTTGCATTACTGACAGCGTGAACCTGCAAAGCAATAAACCCTTTTGAATCTATAGTATCAACAAGATAAGCGCAAGGCACATTGTTTAGCCAGGTACGCATTTCATTTCCTATACATTCGATATGGTAATGATTAAAATCGTTTAAACGAAATGCATCCGTGGCTTTTGGATTTAATGTAAGTGGATATAGCCATTCCCTTCTTCCTTCATCATAAATTCCGCCACTCCATTTGCGTGGTGATGGATCTACTTCTACCTGTCGTCCATAAACCAGGCCCTTGCCATTTTTACCAGATGGATTGAAGTGACTTCTTGTTTGTATGCCGGAATTTCCTTTGGGACTTTCAATTTTAATATCTATTTCC
>JBJMLT010000297.1:0-4333 GCA_045805165.1 Flavisolibacter sp. | reverse complement strand
TATCCCAGTAATTTATTGCATCATCATATTTCTTAGCATCATAACAAGCCTGCGCCATTATTCCCAGAAGGCTCATATCAATTGGTCTTTTATCCAGTAGATCTTTCAAAACTGCCAGGCCTTCATTGTATTTACCGGTATTTATATAGGCTATTGCAAGGTTCTGCTGATATTCATTATCCTTTTTATACCCTTTATCGGCAGCTTCCAGCATATACTTTAAGGCATTTTGATCATCTGGAATGGCATAATAGATAAGTGCCATTTCATAGATCCATCTGTTTTGGGAAGGATTCAACTCTATTGCTTTCTGAAAATATCCGATCGCTTTTTTATAATTCTGCATATCTGCATAGGCTCTGGCTACCATGTAAGGTATTTCTGGATTGGCAGGATCTTCCTTCATGGCAAAATCGAAATATTTGATAGCTTCTCCCAGATTTTCCTTTTCGTAGTAAGATTTACCTATGTAATAGGCAAGCTTTTCGGAAGGAGAAATTTTCTTTAATAAAGTGGCATACTTAATAGCATCATCAAATTGCCGCATATTGAAGGACAATAACGTAAGCTGACGATAGGTGCTATCAGATTGGTCACCCATCTTTTCCAACTGAAGATATTTTTCCCTTGCCTGACCATATCTTCTCAGATCGACGTAGGACGCAGCCAGTTCCCTTGTAACATCTTTATTTTGCGGATTGAACTTATAAGCTTTTTCAAATTGCTTTAACGATTCAAGCTTTCTTCCCTTAACTTTTTCCTCTATTCCTTTTTGAAGATAAAAAGATGAGCTGTCCGTTTGACTAAATGAACTGATAGATAATAAAAAGGCGGAAATAGTTAGCATTAACTTAAACATAGGATATAATATAATAATGGTGTTTTAGAAGAATTCGAAAATATAAAAAATGTATAGGTTTTTCAATAATTCTTAATGATGAATTCGCTAAAATTATACCATTATAAGCAATTACTTTAGTACAATACCTGATAAAGGAGGAAGATTCACTTTCAATTTGTATTTCTTTTCCTCTTTATTAACAATTTCCATTCTTATGTCCTTATTATAAACATCTCCTGTCCCCCAGTATTTTTTATCATCGCTGTTAAATATTTCTTTATTATACATTTTATCCTTCACCTCAATTTCCCAATCCCATCTCGGTAGTGGTGTAAGGTTTAATATTACAAGCAGATCATCTTCCCTTTTTTTGCCTTTCCTTAAATACACAATTACGCATTCATCTCTATGGTTCAGATCTACCCATTCGAACCCATAAATATTAAATTGATTAATGTACAGGGCTTCCTCAGATGTTAGTAAGCTGTTCAGATCCTTAATGCATGTCTGTAATTTTTTATGGGAATCATATTGCAAAAGGTACCAATCAAGTTCAGATTTATAATTCCATTCGGACGATTGACCAAATTCGTTACCCATAAATAATAATCTTCCTCCGGGATGGGTCCACATATATGTATATAGGGCCCTGAGATTGGCAAACTTCTGCCAATCATCGCCAGGCATTTTATAGATCATGGGTGATTTACCATGTACAACTTCATCGTGACTTAGAGGTAGCATGAAATTTTCATCATAGAAATACATCATGCTGAATGAAAACTTATCCTGATGATCTTTACGGAAAAAGGGGTCAATTTTAAAATAATCCAATGTATCGTGCATCCATCCCATCATCCATTTCATGCCAAAACCTAATCCTCCAGCAAATGTGGGTTTGGAGATACCTGGCCAGTCAGTTGCTTCTTCAGCAATGGTCTGAATATCGTGGAAATCCCGAAATAAGGTCTCATTAAGGTCTTTTATAAAGGCTATAGCTTCTATATTACCATTTCCGCCAAATTCGTTTGGCTCCCATTCACCTTCTTCTCTTGAATAATTCAGCTTTAAAATGGAAGAAACTGCATCTACTCTAACCCCGTCAATATGGAAAAGGTCAAACCAAAAACGCGCACTGCTTATCAAAAATGATTTTACCTCTCCTCGCCTGTAGTTAAATATATAGCTGTTCCAGTCAGGATGAAATCCTTTTCTCATATCTGCATATTCATAGGTATGAGTTCCGTCAAACATAAAAAGTCCGTGTGCATCATAAGGAAAATGGGATGGTACCCAATCCAGTATAACACCTATATCATTTTGATGAAGCTGGTCAATAAGATGCATAAAACCTTCAGGCTCTCCAAATCTGGAAGTAGGAGCAAAAAAACCAGTGCATTGGTAACCCCAGCTTCCATCGAAAGGATGTTCCATTACCGGCATAAACTCAACATGAGTAAAGCCCATCTCTTTTATATATGGCACCAGTCTTTCAGCGATCATATAATAATCATTATACGATTCTTCATTATTTCTATCAGGTCTCATCCAACTGGCCAGATGCATTTCATAAATACTCCACGGAGCATCCAAAGCATTATGCTTTACTCTCTTCTTCATCCATTCGTCGTCCTTCCATTCATAATTAAATTCCCAGGTAATACTGGAAGTAGCTGGCCGCTTTTCCCAATAATTAGCAAAGGGATCTCCTTTTTCTGTAATGATATCCTTATAGCCTGCGATATTATATTTATATAATTCTCCTTTTTTGATATCAGGAATAAATCCTTCCCATATTCCACTTTTGTCCCATCGTGGATATAATTGATGAGAATCAGGATTCCATCCATTGAAATTACCTACTACTGAAACCCTGGTTGCGTTAGGGGCCCATACAGTAAAATGATAACCTTCTTTATCGAGAACATTGAGTCTTTTAGAGCCAAATTTCTTATACAGGCTATAATGGGATCCATTCTGATAATAAGCAATATCATCATCATAAAGAATGGAATAATTCCAAACAGGATTTCTTGTTTCCACAAAGTTCATATCCTCATATCTCAGATCAGATGTAGGTGCTTTTATCTTCAATTCATTATCCTTACTTTCTGTCCGAACCTCTTCTCTTTTATTGTTGGTAGAATCGATCATAAAGATTAATACTTAGTGAGTCTCTTTTAAGGTAAAGTTAACAAGTATGTAAAGGATTCTCGTGTACATTCATATCAATTTCAAAATTGATATTTCAATCAGATCTGTTTCTTTTAGTTATTCTGATTAATTATCATCCTTAGAAGTTAGGGAAAAATAACTTAAAACCAATCGAACCTCATGAGAAAATTGTTCCTATTAGTGCTAATAGGCGCTTGCTGCAATATAACCTTTGCTCAGCGAACCCAAATTACAGGGAGGATAGTTGACACTCTGGAGCATAAAAATCTTACCAACGCAGTAGTAGCCCTTATTAAAAAATCAGATTCTGCTTTATACCGTTTTGTAAGATCAGACAGATCCGGTCAATTTAATTTTCAAAATGCCGATACAGGTAAATATATTCTACTCATCACATATCCAAAATTTGCTGACTTTTCAGATGAATACAATATCATTTCTAAGCCTGTAAACGATCTGGGACCTATCTCACTAACGTTAAAAAGTAAAATACTGGATGCGGTTGTAGTAAGGAGTGCGGGGGCGATCCGCATAAAGGGAGATACTACCGAATTTGTTGCCGATAGCTTTAAATTGAAAGAAGGTGCAACAGTGGAAGATCTTCTTAAGAAGTTACCTGGATTTCAGGTAAACAGCAAAGGAGATATTACTGCTCAGGGACAGAAAGTGGATAAAGTATTGGTTGATGGGGAAGAGTTTTTTGGGAATGACCCTACCGTAGCCACTCAGAATATACAAGCAAAAGTGGTTGATAAGGTTCAGGTATATGACACTAAATCCGAACAACAGCAAATAACAGGAATTTCTAATCCCAACGATGGAAAAACTGTCAACATCAAGCTAAAGGACAATAATAAGAAAGGCTATTTTGGAAAGGCATATGCGGGAAGTGACTTTTCCAAATATTACGATGCCAAAGCGCTATATAACAATTTTGTTGGTAAGCGAAAGATCTCTGCTTATGCATCTAAAAGCAATGTGAATGCTGGTAGTCTCGACTGGCAGGACCGGCAAAAGCTGGGGCTTGAAAATGATTTTGAATATGATGAAATAGGCGGGTATTATTACAGCTTTGGATCTTCAGACGAGTTTTCTGACTGGAATTTAAGAGGCGTTCCTAATTCATATACTGCCGGATTTTTGTATGGGAACAAATGGAATGATGAATCACAGAATTTAAATAGTTCGTATCGCTTCAACAGACTTCAGATAGTTAATGATGCGTCTACCCTGACTCAGAACATACTTCAGAATACTATTAATTACAGAAATAAATATGTCCAAAGTGATGTTCTAAATCAGCAACATGCTATAAAT
>JBJMLT010000296.1:0-2855 GCA_045805165.1 Flavisolibacter sp. | reverse complement strand
TATCCACCGCGTCCGCTGTTTTTCCAGCGCCTTACCAGATTCTACTTTTTCATCATATACAATGGCATTCTCCGCGAAGCCGATCTGTGGAATTCTTTTTAATAATTCAGCCTGCAGCTTTTTATCAAACCCGCCTAATGTATCCTTGTAAAATATTTCATCGTATAGTTTCCGCTCCAGTGCAATGCCAAGTCCTAATATGGCAGAAGAAAGACCAAGTTCCATCTTTATCTGTCTTTCCATGAATGTATTATAGATATGCCCTATCGAATCCAGCTTTGCATATACCGTATCTGTATTCTTGGAAAGCATATGGGTTTGTACTGCCCTGAAGCCTCTCCTGAAATGATCATTCACTACAGAAAGATAATTGGGATGAACCAGATTGTCTGAATCAAAAATGATCAATACATCGTGATTACGGACAAAGCGGTCCACTGCATATTTTATCGAAAGTATCTTGGCATGCAATGATGGTTCAGGCTTAATTATATATATCCGCTCATCGTCGAATTCAAATCCTTCAATATCGCAATCATCTGCTACTATATAAACTGTAAATTCCTTATAGTTCTGTTTTAAGAATGAATCCACCAATGGTTTAATAAATCGCGTGTCCTGGTGGGCCGTAATTATGGCTGCAAAGTCAAAGTTCTTTTCTGTTACAATTGGATACTTACGATCTGGAAAGTTCTTTCTCGGTAGTAACCAATGAATTAAAAAAAATAAAATAGGCAATATTAAAAAAAGAGCCATCACAATGCTGAATGCATAAAAAGCAAAAAGGATAATATGTTCTAATGTTGCGCTCATACATCCGCCTTTTGCCAGACAGTTACAAAGCTCCCTGCAAAGCTGCTGGGTAATTTATCTGCAATGGCTGCATCTACCTTTTGAAGCATTTTGCTTCTTCGTGTTACCAGCGAGAATGGAAATACATCATCTATAAAATTGGTTACCGCAAACCGGGTGATTTTAAAATGGTTCTTTCTGGCCAATGCTTCAAGCGATTTTTTTGTAAAGAATTGCACATGGGTAAGATCGTCTGCATCAGATTGTACAGTTGTACCCTTGTATCCAAATGCTTTTTTTATTCCGGTTACCATTCTCCACAAAAAATTATTCTTCTTTTGCATTCTTATTACCGGTCTTGTTACCAGCATCTCTCTTGGACCCTTTCCGTTGGGTACTGTTACGATCAATATACCATTATCGGTTAATGATTGATATAAAGTTCTTAATAGCTTTTCAGGTTCATTTAAATGTTCCAGTACTTCACTGCAAATAACAGCATCATATTTCTTTCCATCTGCTACTAATTGTTCCGCGCTTATTACATCAAAGCGAACATTCTGATTTTGCGTTAGCGCTTTTGCTTTCTCAATCGCTTTTTCACTTACGTCAATTCCATATACATTGAAGCCTTCTTTTCCTATTCCCCTGGATATAATTCCATTGCCGCATCCAACATCAAGTACTGTGGCTCCCTTAGGCAAACGCTTATGCAAAGTATCAATGATAAATTGTAAACGTTTAATATCTGCTATTCTATTGTATTCCATGTTTTCATCATTTCGCTCAGTTAAGAACGAGTTGGCGATACACTTCTTCATTCTTCCTCGCCAGGGTTTCTGCATTGTATTTATTATAAATGCTTTCAATCGCTTTCTGTTGAAGTTTTTTTCTAAGAGCTGCATTTGTGCATAATAAGGTCATCGCCTCTGTTAATTCCTTTTCAAGATTATGGGGAGAGATCAGCAGCCCATTATTATTATGTTCAATTATTTCCGGAGTTCCGTCTACATTGGTTGCAATTACGGCTTTACCCATAGACATAGCCTCCAGCAATGCAATGGGAAATGCCTCCCATAAAGAAGGAAGTACAAAAATGTCCACATTGGCCAGCAGGTCAGGTACATCTTGTCTGAAGGGTTGAAGTATTACTTTTTCATTTAAGCGAAACTTTTCAATAAGGTCTATGGCATCTTTTTTCTCTTCTCCATCCCCTACCATTAATAGCTTCACATTAGGTACTTTTTTGCTTACTTCATTAAAAGCCCTTATCAGCTTTAATGGTTGTTTTTGTAATGTAAAGCGGGCAATCGAAGCTATAACCAGTTCATTCTCTTTTATCCCCAATTCATTTTTAAGGTTCTTATAAGTAGCATAGGGATTGAACTTTTTCGGATCAATTGAATTATTGATCACCACCGCATCAAATTTCCCAAACAATTGCTTACCTGTTTCTTTGTTGGCTTTTGACCCGCAGATGTTTACATCCGCCTTTCTTGTCAGGAATTGTTCACCCAGTATTCTTAGTTTTTTCTTAATAGGGTTTTGGTCAACATGAAATGACCATGCATGGCAGGTATACACAAGAGGAAGATGTTTTTTCTTGGCTGCCCAGTACATGTTCGAATTTGCTCGCGTTCCATGAGCATGTACCACATCCACCTGTTCCTTTTCAATGAGCCTTTCTACCTTTTTCCATACGCACACATCAAATGGCTTCTCTGTATGAATTACGTAAGTCTTAATTCCAAAGCTTTTCAATTTCTCTATCATCGGGCCATCAGTGAAGGAAAGTACAATCGGTTCGAATTTCGATTTGTCTAAATTTTCTACAAGACTTAGCAAATAGCTTTCTCCTCCGCCAATTTTTCCCTGGCGGATTCCTTCAAGTACTTTTATCTTTTTTTCTGAAGCCATTATTAAATAACTGCACTTGCTTTTTTTATACCCCAGCCATCAGGCAGCTTTTCTGTTATTTCTATATTATGGAATTCCTGGCTTTGTCGGGCTCCTACTCTTCTTGCCCACTCAGCCATTCTGCTAATGCCTTCTTTAAGGTCAAT
>JBJMLT010000295.1:0-16800 GCA_045805165.1 Flavisolibacter sp. | reverse complement strand
GGCGTATCAAGATCAGCAGCTACTATTATTGGAGGACTCACACAGAAATTATCTAAAACTGCTGCTGCAGAATTTTCATTTTTTCTGGCGGTGCCAACGATGTTTGCCGCTACTGCCTATTCCTTATTTTTAAAAAAATGGCACAGTGACGGGGTAGTCAAAAAAGGGTATCAACTCATATTACAATCCCATCAAAATACCTATGCATTTATTTTAGGTAATGTTATAGCTTTTATAGTAGCATTGCTTTCAATAAAGTTTTTTATTAATTATCTGAAAGCATACGGTTTCCGATTATTCGGCATATACAGAATAGCCATTGGGATTATACTTTTTATCCTTCTCTATAATGGATATATGAAGTAAGTTTATATATTAATATTATAATGAAAGACGTCATTATTGATGTCTTTTCTATTTTTACTGTATCAAACCAAAGAATGCAGACTGCTTCAAAAAAAGTCATCAATTCCTGGGCAATGTACGATTGGGCCAATAGTGCTTATAATCTCGTAATTACATCTACTATTTTCCCAGCTTATTATGATGCAATTACTAGTATTAAAAATTCGAATGGACAAATACTTAGTCACCGCATCCATTTTTTAGGCCGTGAATTTGAAAGCGCTTCTCTATATAATTACTCAATTGCATCCGCTTATCTAATAATAGCTCTTATTTCACCAATACTTTCTTCTATAGCTGACTATAAAGGCAATAAGAAAAAGTTCATGCAATTCTTTTGCTATTTGGGAAGCATAGCCTGCTGTGCTTTATACTGGTTCGATAAAAGCACTCTTTATCTTGGTATTTCCGGATGTATTCTGGCTGCTATTGGATATTGCGGCAGCCTTGTATTTTATAATTCCTATTTGCCGGAGATCGCTGCTGAAGAAGACCAGGACAGGGTTTCTGCAAAAGGCTTTGCCTATGGTTATATTGGTAGTGTTCTTCTTCAAATAATCTGTTTGCTATTTGTATTAAAGCCCGAATGGTTTGGCATTAAAGATTCTACTTTTGCTCCCCGGTTTTCATTTTTATTGGTTGGCTTATGGTGGTTTGGGTTTTCGCAAATTACCTTTTCAAATCTTCCTAAAGCACGTGCCGCTCTTGGCCATAATAACAAAAACATTTTTACTAACGGTTTCAGGGAATTAAAAAAAGTTGCAAAGCAGGCATCTCTTATGCCGGTACTTAAGAATTTCCTTGTTGCTTTCTTTTTTTACAGCATGGGTGTTCAAACGGTTATGCTTGCAGCAACTTTATTTGGCAGCCAGGTTTTGCATCTTCCAACTGAAAAGCTAATAGCCTGCTTTTTGGTAATACAGCTTGTAGCCATTGGAGGAGCTTATATTATGGCTAAGCTTTCTGAAAGATTTGGAAATTTCAGAGTGCTGATGTTTGTCGTTTTTATGTGGATTGGAATATGCGTAGCTGCTTATTTTACTACTACAGAATTGCAGTTTTATATTGTAGCCACACTTGTGGGAATAGTTATGGGTGGCATTCAATCTCTCAGCCGGTCTACTTATGCCAAGGTAATGCCTGTGACAGTTGATACAGCATCCTTTTTCAGCTTCTATGATGTAACGGAAAAAATTGCAATAGTTATAGGAATGTTCAGCTTCGGCCTTGTACAGGAACTAACCGGCAATATGAGAAATTCTATAATCGCTCTGATCGTATTTTTCATACTTGGATTTATTTTTTTGTCCATTACCCTTAATAAACAAAATAAAGTTCAAAATACATTGCTCTTTTCATGAAATTATATACTATTAATACAGGCTATTTTAAATTGGATGGAGGAGCAATGTTCGGAGTTGTTCCTAAAAGCATTTGGAACAAGATCAACCCATCCGATGCTAACAATCTTTGTGACTGGGCCATGCGTTCCTTATTAATTGAAGATGGTGAACGGCTTATTCTGATAGATAATGGCATAGGCGATAAGCAGGATGCGAAATTCTTTGGACACTATTACCTGCATGGTAATGAAACGCTAGATTCTTCAGTGAAAAAATATGGGTTTAATAAGGAGGATATTACAGATGTATTCTTAACCCATTTGCATTTTGATCATTGTGGAGGATCTATTATAAGAGTGGGAGAAAAGCTGATACCTGCATTTAAAAATGCTAGCTACTGGAGTAATAAGGAACATTGGGATTGGGCCGTAATGCCTAATGAAAGAGAGAAGGCATCGTTTTTAAAAGAGAATATATTACCTATCGGGGATAGCGGCCAATTAAAATTCATTCAAACTCCGCATTCAGACCAGGACCAGCTTCCTATGGTTCCTTTTATGCCAGAAATAAACATACGATTCGTAAACGGACATACACAAGCCATGATGCTGCCGCAAATAAACTATAAAGGAAAAACAATTGTTTATGTGGCAGATCTCCTTCCAGGTGCAGGCCATATTCCTATTCCCTACATAATGGCTTACGATATGTTCCCATTAACTACCCTGGAAGAGAAAAAAAGCTTTTTAAAGGAAGCTGCAGAGAAGGAATATATTTTATTTTTTGAGCATGATCCTAAAATTGAATGCTGTACTGTTGCAAAAACTGAAAAGGGAATAAGAATGAAGGAAACATTTGCGCTGGCTGATGCAGGCTAATCCATGTTGAGTCTTTTTAAGGCTGTCATAGGATATTTTAAATTTCTGTAGCTCATCATATCCACCTTTACGCTGCCTACCGCAATAGGACTTTCTGCCCTTACCAATATTCTGTCAGCATCATCGCTCACCCATGCCGTCATTTTTTCTCCTCCTTCAAAAATATTTCCTTTCACAAGAAGGGGCTTGAATTTAAAAGACCTGAACCTGCCATATTTTGTTTTCACTTCCTCCTTACCCAGGTAACGGACATACATATCATACACCTGATTATCGAGGAACATTGTAAATGGTATCTTATCACCCGCCTTATATTTTTGAAAATCTATATTACGGGCATAATAAATGGCGCTAATTACATCCTGTATGCAAGGGGAAACTTTATACACTCCTTCATTGGTAACAGCTGTATTCGCAGTATGGTTAAAGCTGATATTCTCATATTTTTTGTAATTGCCCTCAGATACGCTGCGTATGAATTTTAATGGCTGCATGCTACCTGTGTCAATATAGGATTCATACCTGTCCCTTACTTTATAGATCCAATCGTAAGAAGGATTTGTTTTACCATCCGCGACTATATGATAAACGCTTTTCCCATTAAGATGCTCTAATGTATTTGTAAAAATGGCTGTCCCTGCATTTACATATAAGCCCGCTACAGAATAATAAACATAATAAGTAATTTGTTCACCATTCTGTGTAGTAGTATTATGTACGCCACAAAAATCTTCCTGAGGGATATCGGCTTTCACAGAAATTCCTAAAAGAAGGCCTGACAGACCAAGTATATACTTAAATATCTTCATTTCTGCTTTTAAATACGTGTAAGTTCAGGATCAGTAAGCTACCTATCACCGCTGGCAAGATAAGGTTCATAACCCATACCGTTACTGAAGTAAGACTTACTCCCAGAGTATTGACTGAAAACAATCCAATAAGCTTAATACTGATTTCTCCCCTTAAGCCAACTTCCAGCAAAGCAATGGAAGGTATTATAGCCATTGCTAAAAAAACCACACTCATTACACTTGCCAGGATGCCCCAGGAAAGACTTACATCAAAAAGGTAAAAAATAAGAATGTATTGTAAAACAAATACGCTGTATCTAATAAGAGACAACACCAATAATTGCATTAGTACAGATTTATTGAAATTGCGTAATGCCTCTACGAGATAAATATATTTTTCCTTTCTGATCCGGTTTTTAAATAAACCTACACTACCTGCAATATTAAAATAAAGGAGGATTAAAATGAAGACAAGGGCTGTTAAACCATATATAATAAACTGATACCAGATTACAGAGCTATTAAAGCTTTTCATTAAAGGTGCTTTAAGAATCAGCAGACCTGCAGTTCCCATAAGAATAGTAACCAGCAGCTGAGCAAATCCTCCTACCATGGTTGCTGAAATTGTTCGGAGTCTTTGCCCCTCCGGCATATAGATCATCCTTCCAAAATACTCTCCCACCCTATTAGGCATAGTTACAGAAAAAGAAACGCCGGATAACACCGCTTTAAACGATTGAATATAGGAAATAGGGTAAATAAAGGAAACAGACCTTTTCCACTTAAATGCTTCCAGTCCCCAGTTAACGGGAATTAATAAAATAGCAGTGAGCAGATAAACAATGTTAAGAGAATTAAATGATGCTTTTATGTGATCCCACGACTCTTTCAAATGCTGTTGTGATTTGATCTGTTTATAAATGGACCATGCAAGCCACACAAAGAGTGCCGGACCAAGGAAGTAATTGATAAAGTTTTTGATATTTTTGTTGAGAACCATTTTGGTAAAAATAAACCCTCCTTGCAAAAACCTTTAATAATATTAGGTATAGACCCTGGAACAGTGATACTCGGTTATAGTATAATTGAAGTATCAGGTTCATCGATCCAGGTTAAAGCTATTGACTGCCTTAAGCTATCTTCTAAAAAAGATAATTATCAAAAATTAGAACTGATATATAACCACATTTTACAGATCATTGAGCAATTTGCTCCGGATGAATTTGCCATCGAAGCTCCTTTTTTTGGAAAGAATGTTCAAAGCATGCTCAAGTTAGGAAGAGCTCAGGGTGTAGCAATTGCAGCAGCAATGACCAGGCATATTCCGGTAACCGAATATTCTCCTAAAAAAGTAAAGCAATCTATTACAGGCAATGGAAATGCAGATAAAGAACAAATATGGAAAATGCTGCAAAAGATCACTTACCTGCCTGACAAGCCGAAATATTTTGATGCAACAGATGCGTTAGCAGTAGCCATATGCCATCACTTTAATAATAAGGTACCTGAGTTAAATTCGGCACCAGGTGCAAAAAAAGTAAAAGCAAATGGCTGGGAAAAATTTATAAAGCAGAACCCGGGAAGGATCTATAAATAATGAAGTATTTTTTTCTGAACACTTTTTAGTTCATCATCGGAAGCCTTTGGCTTTGGCTGCGTAAAATTAAGATCATTGGAAGAATTAATAGGAACCAGGTGCATGTGCGCATGTGGCACTTCAATTCCAATTACAGTAATTCCACAGCGGTTACATCTGAATGCCTTTTCAATAGCCTTTGCAATTGGTTTTGCAAAAACAAGCATACCTGACAGATATTCATTATCCAGATCAAAAAGATTATCTACTTCTGCTTTTGGAATAACCAGAGTATGGCCCTCTCTTAAAGGGAAAATATCAAGGAAGGCAAAAAACCTATCGCTTTCGGCAATCTTATAAGAAGGAATTTCTCCGGCAATTATTTTTGAAAAAATGGTCATGTACCCTAATTCAATTATAAGGTAATATCTTCTACTTTAAACTTAATAACGCCTGCGGGCGCTGTAACTTCTGCCACATCTCCAATCTGCTTTCCTAGCAAACCCTTCCCGATAGGGGATGTATAAGATATCTTACCCGCTTTAAAATCGGCTTCCTTTTCACTTACGATCTGATATATGACCTGCTTTTTGGTATTCAAATTCGTGACCTTCACCCTGGTAAGGATAGAAACTTTACTGGTATCAATTGAGGTTTCATCAACAATACGGGCTGTGGCAATCTGACCTTCTAATGCCGCAATTTTTGCTTCCAGTAACCCCTGGGCTTCTTTAGCCGCATCATATTCTGCATTTTCCTTCAGGTCCCCTTTTTCTCTTGCTTCGGCTATAGCCCGGGAGGCTGCAGGGCGTTCTATTCCCTTTAAACGTTGCAATTCTGCTCTCATTTGTTCAAGGGTCACTTTTGTCACATATTGTATTGCACTCATAATAATTCGTTTAGAACAAAAAGAAAAAAATAGCAACGCCTCAGTATGGAACCGAAGCGTTGCATATCATAATTTACAAATATAAAAATTTTCTTTAACTAACCAGAACCTGGAAATTTACTTCCGGTTTCCATTCCCAACTTAAATAAAAGCGCCTGAGACATTCTTAAATAAGCTTCTTTACTGTATCCTGCGATATGGGGTGTTATAATGACATTGGAAGAATTTGTCAAAAAGCTTAATTGCTGTTTTTCCTGTTCATTAAGAGAATGCAATTTTTCATTTTCCAGCACATCCAATGCCGCCCCGGCTATAAGGTCTTTCCTCAGTGCATTTATAAGGGCCTCGGTATCAGTAACCTTTCCCCTGCAGGTAGTAATAAAAAATGGTCTTTGTTTTAAGCTATTAAAAAATGTTTCATTTGCCATATGGAGCGTTTCTTCAGTAAGGGGCACATGAAAGCTTATTACATCTGCATAACGGCAAATATGTTCAAGGTTAGCTTCTTTGATCCAGCCAGAGCTAAATCCTGATTTATATTTATCATAAACAAGAGCAGTTACATTAAATGGATGCAGAAGTCTTGTAAACGATGCTCCGGTATTTCCATATCCGATGATTCCAACGGTTTTACCAGTTAATTCTATTCCACGGTTTTCATTACGCAACCATTTGTCATCCTTCACTTCAATGAAAGAGCGTGAAATATTGTTCATCAGGTTTAAAACTAAAGCTAATGTATGCTCAGCCACAGCATTCCTGTTTCCTTCAGGAGTGCTGAAGCATTGTATTCCTTTTTTAGCAGCATAATCCACATCTATCAATTCCATGCCACTTCCCAGTCGCCCAATCCATTTCAATTCTGAAGCCCTGTCGATTATATTCCTGTCTATCTTTAGACGGGTTGTTACTACAATTCCTGTCACACTGGAAATTACTTCCATCATTTGTTCATAAGTAATAGCCGGCTCATACAAAACTGAATAGTTATGCATTTCCAGCTTTTCAATAAGATACGGATGTGCCGGTGCGGTTATAAGGACTTTGCTATGGGACGTCATTTCATTAAAAAGCTTAATTGTGCAAACTCATTGATATTTAATTGTTCTGCACGTTTATCAAAAATAGGTTGTTGCAAAACTTCCGTACTAAACAAAGATTTACTTGCATTACGAAGTGTTTTTCTTCTTTGTCCGAAAGATGCTTTTACCAGTTTAAAAAAATCGTCTTTGCTTTTCATTTCTACCTTCTTGTTTTTTGGCAAAAGCTTTATCACTCCACTTTGAACTTTCGGTGGTGGAATAAAGCTGGTCTCAGAAACGTCGAACAAATAATAAACATCAAAAAAAGCTTGTATCAACACACTTGTTACTCCATAAACTTTATTCCCTTCCTTAGCCGCTATACGCTGTGCTACTTCTTTTTGAAACATGCCAATAACACATTCTACTGATCCATTCCAGTCAAGGATCTTAAAAAGGATCTCTGTTGAAATATTATAAGGAAAGTTGCCAACCACTGAAAATGGTTGTTCAAAAGGACGGTCTATATTTAAAAAGCTGCTATGTATGATCTTGTCTTTCAGAACTGGAAAATGCTGTACTAAATAAGCAACTTTCTCATCATCTATTTCTACTGCCTTGAATTCAATGCCCTCAATGTTTACAAGATATTTTGTTAATGCGCCTCCACCGGGTCCTACTTCAACCAGGTTTGTATTCACACATTTTTTTACCTCTTCTACAATTTTGCGACATATATTTTCATCTTTCAGGAAATGCTGGCCAAGAGATTTTTTGAGCGTGTACATTAATACAAAAATAAAGCAAACAAAACCCTGTTCACCTTTCACTCCATTTTTCGACCTGTTAAAGAAAAAACCCCTCATTACGAGGGGTTTTGGGGTATGCTTTGTGTAAACTAAAAAAGCTATTGTTTCACTATATTTTTAATGATCAGAGCCTTGCTGTGAGTTGTGGTAACTTTTATTGAATAAACCTGAGCAGGCCATCCCTGAGTATCAAGCGTTAATCCATAAGTACCTGCAGGTACATATTTATTTTGACTATAAACAATGCGTCCCTGCATATCAGTAACCTGTATTAATACATTGTCTGCATTAACAAGAGATACCTTTACATTCAATTCCTGGTGTACCGGGTTTGGATAAACATCAAGCGATAGACCAGTAGGTTCACACTCAAGCTGAATTACTTTACTATAGGTGTAAGTGCCATTCTTATCAACCATTTTTAGCCTGTAATAAACAGTTGAAGTAACCTGGTTACAGGCATCATAATCTACATAACTATAATCATTCTCATTATTTGTGTTTCCTAAAGCGCCAACTTTTCCTATATAATTGAAATTCCGTCCATCAGTGCTTCTTTCAACATCGAAGAAATCCGTATTTCGTTCGTTAGTTGTTTTCCATAAAAGACTAGCTGCACTTTTCTGCATAGAGCCTTCAAATGAAAGCAATTGAAGAGGTAATACGATCATGCTTTTCCCTGCTAAAAAGAAAGAAGAAAAAGAACTAACAGAAAATTGTAAAACATAACCTGTATCAAATGCTTCCGCAATTGTTGGAACGATCCACACACCACCTTGCGAAATTGATCCTGCACCGCAGGCATCGCTGTTTTTATAAACGGCAAGATCAGCAATAGTATTTATGCCTGTGGCAACTCCCCACGAGTTGGTTTTTCCTTTAAGGGAATCCAGATCTCCTTTGCTTATATATAATCTGACCGTCACTGCTGTTCCTGGCTGATTAGCTGGTGTGATTGTAAAGCTTCTGTTTGAATACAGAACACCCTTCACATCTTGTCTTAAGCCGCCAGATTTTTCATAAAATGAAGCGGTTACGCCATTCAGGTTATTTCCATTTGCATTCACTTCAGCAACAATGTTTCCATCAGGGCCTGTAAAAGGAACCCAAAGGCTATTATTACTACTTCCGGAATTAATAGTTGCAGTGCTGGTTGTAATACATGAATTGAAAACTGATGGTATGGAAATATTTGTATATGTAGGAATAGCACTTCTTGAATTGGCAGTATTATATCCAAGGAAAGTAAACTTTTGTAAGCAGCCGGCGCATCCTGGTACTTTAGGATTGGCAGCACTTGGTCCGGATGTAGTTGCAGATCTATCCATTATTATATACATATCTCTACCATTCGGAGCAAAAGCAATATCCCTGAACCTATTGGTACTTTCAAAATAGATCACGGTATCATCAACTGGTCTTGTTGCCGCACTTGAATATGGAGTAGGTATAATACTTCTTCCATCTGCACTTAATTTTAAGCGGATAACCCTGCCCCATTTCAAACCTCCTAATACAAGCGAGTTTTTCCAGCCCGGAATAACACTATTAGTATAAGCTTCCATACCAGACCAGGCTTCTGAAGGCCAGTTGGCATTGGCATTTGTATTCCAAATAGTGCCTACTGTTGCATTACTTGGATTATAAGCCGCAAAGATCGGATCCCTGTAACTGGCACCAATACTTGTAGCATTTGCCGATTCTGAAACAATGGTAGGCTGGCTACTGCCAGAATATCCTGCACTATAACTATTATAGTTACCATCGTTGTAACCAATTACCAGAGGATGCCCATAATTTTTGGCTGAGTCAATAATATTAAGTTCATCATCACTGTATGGACCATGGCTACTTCCATAAAGAAGATCAGCGCCATTTATATTAGCTATTCCAAATCCCTGATTATTTCTGATACCGGTTCCCCATACGGCACTTTGCGTGGTGGGCGTAGCCGGAGGAGCAGGTGAATTCCATGGATTATCGTTAGGGATCCATTTATCATAGCTTCCTGCGTCTCCATCTGGTTCCAGGTTAAACCTTAAAATTTTCCCTTCATAAGATGCAACAATCTGAGCTTTCTCTGCGCGGTTCGCATTTCCAAACTGTCCCGCACCCATATCTCCTTGTGCATAATATAAATAATAATAAGAGTTATAAGAGGATAATCCTTTCGCCTTTGCAACGATCAATCGTTGAGAATTATGATCAGAGCTTCCAGGCAAAGTATCGCATATGGCGACTGGACTTTTTAACTGTTGAGTGGTTGGGTCATAAGTAAACCTTACAAGGTAATTGATAAAGAATACTCCTGTAGTACTGGCCGATGTACCACTTACCCAATGGTGGATATATGATATATAAACAAATCGTTTTGTTGGATCAGTTGCAAAATCAGGATGTATTGCTAAACCGGCTAAGCCTCCCTGCGGCCAGCAGTTACAGGCAACTACTTGGTTATTGACATTCGCAAATCCGGCATTAAATGTTGTATGCTCGGCATTCGTGAGTCCGCCACCGGTAGCACCATTGCTTAAATTAAGTATAGTGATCTTAGTTCCGCTTACCGGATCTATTTTATAAACTTTATATCCTTTTGACTCTGTTATCCATAAACTATCATCCGGACCATAGGTTACTTCCCATGGATCATTTAATAAATTCGAACCAGAAAGTGTAGTCTGTAAGAACACTTCATTGGTACGGCTTGTAACTGTAGGTGCAGGATCTGTAACACAAACATCAAAATTCGCATTTGAAGCAGGAACCGATCCGGCAGTTGTATATATACGAATAAAATAGGTTGAGCCAATTGTTAAGCCAGAAGCAACAAGGCTTCCTGTAGTTGTTGCCCCAACCGTTACAACAGTTCCGCAAAATATTGATGCTCCACCACAAACCGCATATAATTCCAAACCTGGATTTGTAAAATTCGCTCCCAGATTTTTTAGAAGTATTGTAGGTGATGTAGATGCAGCTACAAATTTATACCATACATCTGCCTTTACAGTACCCGAACAAGAACCTGTAGTAGTAACTGTCGCAGCTACCATAGTTCCGGTTGTAGTAGTACAGGTGGCGCCTGATGTAATTAAAGTAGCACCGCCACAAAGGTCATTTCCTGGTGCAGCTAATGGTATGGAAACAGATTCCAGTCGCATTGTACTATCTTCATTATTAGAATTTGTACTTGCAGTATTTTCAGCAGTAAATTCTGATGGGTAATTAGTAAAAATGCTTGGAATAGCACTATTATTAGCGAATGTTGGAAACTTTGGATTCTCTGCAAACGTGGTTAATGCGCTATCATTAAAGCTTTGGGCCTCAGTCAAATAAGGCATCGAGATCAAAAGGGTAATGGCTATTACCCAGCGGTTCAGGATTCGGATTGGTGCAGTAAGCATGGTTTTAACAGGATTTAGACTAAATAAGGCGATAAAAATACTTTCCGTTCTTTGTTCACACAATAGTAAACTTACCCATATACACTTATAGGGCATAAGTATTTTTACTATTGTGATACCTAATTCTACTTATTAACTTCGCTGTTCTAACTCTTTTTAAACGAAGTATTAAGAAGAAGTTAGTTAGTCCGAATCTTATGCTCTATCAAATCCGATCTATGAGAACTACGTGCCAAAACATATTCGCTACACTGGTAGTTTTACTAGCACTGGTAATTCCAAAAATAACCATAGCTCAGGTTCCCGCAAATGACAATTGTGCTGGTGCAATATTATTAACTTCTGGTGCAACCTGCTCCAATACGGCTGGAACACAAAATAATGCAACTTTATCTGGAGGTATTCCTGGTAATGCTTGTGCTGGTACAATCCGATATGATGTATGGTACAAATTTGTAGCTCAAACTATTAGCCCAACTATAACTTTAAGTAATATTGGCGCCAATTTTCTTGCTCCACATATACAATTATTATCCGGTTCATGTGCTGCATTAACAAATGTGGCTTGTAATAATACTACTTTAACTGCCTCCGGATTAACCGTAGGCCAAACGTATTATATAAGAGTATATTCAACCAGTACTCCTCTTCCTACTACAAATGCTGGATTTAACATTTGTATTACTGAATCTCCGTCTACAATTGATTATAGTAAAAGTTATATTAACATAACTAAGGGAACAAATGGGGGAACTATTGATCCGGGCGATACTCTCGAAATGAGAGCCACTTTTGTAATTAAAAGTAATGCCGCAGACAGTTTGTCCTTTGTTGACACTTTATATAATGGAAATGGATTAGCCTATGTACCAGGCTCTATGATACTTCGTACAAATGAAGGCACTGTTTATAAAACCTTTACTGATGTAATTACAGATGCGAATGACCCCGGCTATATTCAAAGTGTGGGAGCAGGTCCTGATACTGTGATCCACATGAATTTTGGACTGGGTGCTACACGCGCTGTAAGAGGAAAGCTTAGAAGTAATTCAAGGCCATCCGTATTTACAACAACATGTATTATTATGGCTACTTACAGAGTAGTCGTATATGCAGGCTATAATTCCAAAATTGGCTTTAAAACCGGAGTTCTTTCCTACCGCGACTCCATGACCAATGTAATAAGCAATATAACCTGGCCACAAGACAGCTTTATTGTTTATAAAAGTCCTGGCCTATGCCCTAACGCCACTGCCGTAAATAACGCTATTGGAGGTGAATCAAATGGAACTTTTGGTACCGCTTCCGGAGCAGCTCCTGTAATAAGAAATAGAGGTGTAAGTGCATTCACAAATTATACTTACTGGCCTTTTGGATCAGGTGGCGGACCTCAGGACTATTATTATGCTATTGCCAATAATACGGCGGCAACCTGGACGGCAGCTTCGTATGCCAGTTTGCAAAAGCTTCCAAAGCCTGATGCTTCAAACGTTAGAATTTTTAGTCAGTGGGACATTACCGGCGACCATACCGGAGCAGCAACAGCTAAGGGTAATCCACCTTGCGATACTACAAAGGCTCAAAATAATGCTACTAATCCTTGTGGTTATATGCTTATTGTTAACTCTGCCTATCGTGCGGATACTGCTTTTCAATATACAGTTACCAATTTATGTCAGAATACTAATTATGAAATATCTGCCTGGTTTAAAAACATCTGTTATAAATGTGCCTGCGACTCTGCAGGTACAGGAGCTTCATCTGCGGGATATATTCCACCTTCTCCAGGTAGTAAAGACTCTTCAGGTGTAATGCCTAACCTGGCATTTGATGTCGATGGAACTGATTATTATACTACAGGAAATTTAAAATATATAGGAATAGGCGCTCCGCAAAATACTACGGACACCACAAACAGATGGCAAAAAAGAGGATTTACATATACTACCGGAACGGGACAAACGAGCTTCACCCTAACCATACGAAATAATGCACCCGGAGGTGGTGGTAACGACTGGGCATTGGATGATATTAATGTCGTTACCTGTTTACCGAATATGCTATATTCTCCTTCTACCACTCCAATGGTTTGTCAGGGAAATACGATAACCATAAATGATACTATTGTTTCTTATTTCAATAACTATGTTGACTACAAATGGCAAAAAAGTACAGATGGCGGAACAACATTTAATGATATCGTTGGAACGCAAGGAACAGGTTCACCTGCTGTAAGTGGAAGTAATTATTCTTATGTAGCTACCTACACAATTCCGCCAACTCAAACACAAGCCGCCGATAGCGGAACCAAATACAGGGTATTGGTCGCAACTAATGTTACTAATCTCGGCAATGTAAACTGTCAGGTAACAGATGGAACAAGCATTGTAACTCTTAAAGTAATTAATTGCGGTTCCTTATTGTCCACTCAACTCTTGTCTTTTAACGGAAAGCTTATAAACGATCATTCTAATTTATACTGGTCTTCTATTCATGAAGCACAACAGGTCTTTTATGAAGTTGAAAAAAGCTTCGATGGAACAAATTTCAAATCCATAAGGATAATAAAAGGAATTAATAATTCTTCAACTAATTATTATTCGCTTATAGATTCTGTTCCTGTAACAGGAGATGTATGGTATCGTATAACACTTACCGGAAAAGATGGAGATAAAAAATATTCAAACGTTATTGAATTAAGTAATCATACCGAATCTTTCAATGTAACTAATGTTGTTAATCCTTTCAATACAAATATATTATTTAACGTTCACCTGTTAGAAGATACTAGAGTAGATGCTACATTATTAACTCTTTCAGGTACCAGTTTAAGAAAACAGTCTTATACTGGTTATTCAGGAGTAAACAGCTTCTCAATTAATAATCTCGACAATCTACCGCCAGGAGTTTACGTACTTCAGGTGAAGTATAAGGATTTAACGATTATAAAGAAAGTAATTAAAAGATAGCTATCAGCAATCAGCAATCAGCCATCAGCTATCGGCTATCAGAGGTTTCATATTATTTTTGTCATCCTCATTATTAATTAACTTAGCATGCTTTATTTCAATTGACCATTGACCATTGACCATTGACCATTGACCATTGACCATTGACCATTGACCATTGACGCCCCTTCATTCCTTCACCACTATCCTATTAATCATCTCTTCCCCCGCAATTACCTGGAGCATATAAGATCCCGCTGGAATTCCATTAAGATTAGTAACCGTAAAATTATTTTCACCAATATCGGCCAGTCTTTCAGCGCTGTATATTAGTCTTGAATTAAAATCAAACAACCTGTAAATAACATGTGTTTTAATTTTCATCATTATTTGAAAACTAATGTAGTGAGTGAAAGGGTTTGGACTAACCTTCATCTCTGTCGGCACATGATGTTTTAAGTAAGAAAGTACCTGGGTGGAATAAAATGAATTACCTGCAACGGGCACTATAAAAAGTTTGTAATAATTGGAAGAATGTAATGGTGATAAATCGGTCCAGGAAAATGTTTTAAAAGTTTTCGATTGGGTCGAATTTAAAGAATCCAGTATTATGAAATTTTTACCGTCATTGCTGCGCATAACATACATCTTAACATCACTTTCCTGGTTCTCTAATGACCAGTCTAGCTGAATAGACTTATCTCCCGCATTCGCATTAAAATCAATCAATTTATTAGGTAGGGCCAACCAATCAACTAAACGTAATGGTGTTGGTACGTTTTCTCCTGCATCATCCGGTACGCCATTAAAATTCAGATCACTGCGCATTGCTATGTCATCATTCGAAGAATCAGATACATTTTGCGAGAAAAGAATACTGCTTGCACTCGCAATCGCTGAATTATTAAATGTTGTATTCATTGGAGGATTGACCAAATTAACTGTAATTCTTATCGTTGCGGAATCGGCTGGACTTGCACTCATAGTACTCGAAGCACCTCCAACAAAAATGTTCGGATTTAAATTACCATCGAAAGAAGGATTTAGTGTTAGTCCTGACGGCAAAGAACCTACTGCTGTTACGCTGGCGCTTAAAAAATAGCTGCCAAATATCTTTTTTAAGCTGTCTCTTAACTGCACATTATTCAAATTCGCATTTCCGTAATTTCTCACCTTAACATCATACTTGACTGTATAGGTATTAGACCCTGTAACTGAAACAGAAGATATTTTTTTAGCAGCCCCTATTCCAACTATTATAGTGGCCATGTCTGTAGCTGTATAATTATTATTAGGAAGCGTTGCATTACTTATTATGGCGGCACCTGTCGAAATATCTATCGATTTGAAATAGCAATTCGATGATCCATTTCTTTGAATACTTCCTACAAACTTTCCATGCGCATACGCTATGCCAGTTAAATAATCACCGGTAGCATTCCATTTTAGAGTATCTATAAAATTAGCAATTACTTTATGTGCAGCAGATCCATAGGTGCTATAATCAACTTTAAAAAGCTTATTATCAAAAGCTATATATAAATCTCCTAAAGGAGTCATAATTACGTCGCCATTGGTCTGATAGATCTTTTTTGATCCTGATAGAACAAGTGTATCACTGAAGCCAAATGTATTAGTACCAAAATTTACCTTTCTTAAAAAAGGACTGTAAGGTGCAGATGAACCCGTAAATTCTAATTGATAGCCATCTCCCAATGAATTAAAATCTACACCTACTACAAATTGATTACTGTAATAATTACTCCATTTTAAAGTTGAAGTTTTGGCCCAGCAGGAATCCGGCTTCCAGTTGTAAACGAATGAATTAGCTCCATTAGTGGTTTCAATATAATAGATATGCTGATCTTTTGGGTTAAACGCAATGCTTCCCGCGGTAGATGAAAACCCGGGCCCTAACGGACTACCACCGCCAACAGTCGGAAAACATTTATATTGAAGATTGAGGGTTTTTGTGGCATCATTATAATTCATGACCCTGAATGAATCGGTTGTATTTCCCTGACCGCAATTCAATCCAATTCCTGCAGGTAGCGACACTACTGCCTGAGAGAAAGCCAGGTTTGAATAAACAGGCAATACAATTATGGTAATTATATGCAGAAAATGTTTAAGGGTAAAATTCGTTTTCATAGGCTTGGCGTTTTAATTGAATGCGCATCAAAACTTTATAAAGCTGGCGCAAAACAGATCTTTCTGATCACTTTCCAATCGTGCATAATAAATCCCGTTTGATAAATCCTTCACATAAATTGATAATCTGGATGAATTATTAATAGGGATCACTTTAATGACTTTCCCGCTACTACTTTGTACAATTAATTTTAATGGCTTTTCTTCTAAATTGTCAGGTAGCTTCAGTGATATGTAGTCATTGGCCGGATTTGGGATCAATTTATATTTACTTGAAAGGTTCTCTTCCGCTTTTTCTATTGATGAATATTCTGATACATTATCTTTTCTTTGTAGTTCCAGCCGGTAATACTGAACAGGTGCTTTTAGTTCATCATTATAAGATCCACTGATACGCTTCTCGTCTTCAGAAAAATTTTTCACTTCCTTTAATTCTGTAAAATGCTTCCCATCTACACTTTTTTCAATTAGTAAGGATCTCAGTCCCCTATCCTGTAAAATTGTCCATCCTAGCCTCACTTCATTGTTTTCTTTAATGGCTCTGAAATTCATAAAGGTCAATGGCAATACCTGGTTTACGGCAATTG
>JBJMLT010000294.1:0-5355 GCA_045805165.1 Flavisolibacter sp. | reverse complement strand
CTATCATTTAAAGCAGGTAGGACTTGATAATAAAATGTTGAACGGTGGAATTATTTTAACCGGTGGTGGTTCTCAGCTAAAGCATCTGATACAGTTAACGGAATATGTAACAGGTTTGAATTGCCGCATAGGTCTGCCAACAGAACATCTTGCATCCGGTCATATTGAAGAACTGGCCAAACCAACTTATGCAACCTGTCTCGGATTAATATTGAAAGGCTACGATGATTACGAGCATAAGCGCAAGCAATTTGAAAACACCTTTAAAAGGGTGGAAGTTCCGGAAGGACTTAAAAGTATTTATTCTGAAGAAATGGAATTAGAAAATGAAAACGGCTCTATTGCTATAGCGCCAAGAAGAGGCATGAGTAACTTCTGGGGAAAATTCAAGAATAGCCTTATTGATATTTTCAAAGAAGAAGAGGATCACCAACTCTAAGAAAACAAAATTAAATTAAGCTATCATCAATCAACTATCTAAAATTCGTTCAACCGTTGTTATGAGCGTACGCATAACGACACAAACCATTTCTTATGATCCATTTTGATCTTCCTAAAGAGAAATCTTCTATAATTAAAGTAATCGGAATTGGCGGAGGTGGAAGCAATGCAGTAAACCACATGTACAGCCAAAATATTGAAGGAGTAAATTTTATTATATGCAATACAGATTCACAGGCTATTGCATTAAGCAGTGTACCAAATAAAGTGCAGCTTGGACCACATCTCACACAAGGATTAGGAGCCGGAGCCAATCCTGAAATTGGCAGGCAGGCCACCGAAGAATCGCTTGAAGAGATCAAGGGTATTCTTGAAGTAAATACTAAAATGGCTTTTGTTACAGCCGGCATGGGGGGAGGAACAGGAACAGGTGGAGCACCTATTATTTCCAAGATATGTAAAGACCTTGGTATTCTAACCGTAGGTATTGTTACAACTCCCTTTACCTATGAAGGCAAAAAGCGTCAGCAACAGGCAGAAGAAGGAATTAAGAACCTTAAGCAATACGTAGATACCTTGCTGGTAATAAGCAATGATAAGCTGCGCCATCAGTTTGGAAATTTAAAAATGAGAGAAGCATTTGCGAAAGCAGATAATGTTTTGGCAACGGCTGCAAAATGCATAACTGATGTAATAAATAGTACAGGTCAAATAAATGTTGACTTTGCAGATGTTTGTACTGTTATGAAAAACGGAGGCGTTGCCATTTTAGGAAATGCTGCTTGTGAGGGAGAAAACAGAGCGCAAAAAGCAATTGAAGAAGCATTGAATTCACCATTGCTGAATGACAATGATATTAGCGGAGCCAAATGGATACTTATAAATATTAACTCTTCTGAAGGAGAACACGAATTTACAATGGATGAAGTTGAGATCATCCAAAGCCATTTATTAACCCAGGCAGGGGAAAACACAGATGTTATACTTGGTCTTGGCTATGATAATACCTTAGGAAATAAAATTGGTATTACACTTATTGCCACAGGCTTCCAGCATAAAGATCCATTCTCAAAAAAGGTTATGGTGAAACCAGAGGAAAAGAAAGAAGAAAAAATTGTAATGATCTTGGGAGATCAGTCACATTCAAAGCCAAAGGCCACCATTGAACCAAAAAAAGAAGACCCACTTCTTCCAAGACTAACAGAAGAAATCAATAATGTGGAAAATTCAACTTTGAAAGTTGAAGACGATGGGTTAAACTTACATATTATTAAACCTGTAGTTTTTGAAGATGAAGAAAAGGAACCACCGGTGCATTTGCAACTTAAGATAAAGGATGAAAAAACAGAAGCGGAGGAAGAGAAAAAGGAACTGGAGAGAAAAAAAGAATGGTTAGATAACAGATTCGAAGAGTTGCGCCAATCCATTTTATCCAATAACAAGACATCAGTGCCAAAGCAAAATAATTCCCAGGCGCCTGCAGCGTCAGGGGGGTATCTGGCCAGACCATCCAATATATACGCAGAGACTAAACCTGAAGTATCTACTTCAAAACCTGCCGAAGAACCGGTTCCACCACCTGTAGCAAAAGTTGAACCTGAAGAAGGATTCGACATGCAACTGGTGATAAGGAATGACATTCCTGCGGCGGATTCGCCAATGAGCCATCAAACTCACACACCATTTAAAGTTCACGCCGATGAACCTGCTATGCAGGACGTGGCTGAGCAGCAAAAAAGAAGGGCAGCTGAAAGACTACAGAAATTGCGCAATCTGTCGTTCAATATTAATGCGGCTGATCCTAATAATGAGTTTGAATCGGTTCCGGCCTATATCCGCCGTAACATGGAATTATATAATACTACTTCAAGCGTGGAAGATTTTTATAGTAATTACCAGGTAAAAGATGAGGGAAATAACCAGGCATCCATCAGCACAATAAATTCTTTTTTGGACGGAAAGAAACCGGATTAATAGTTCGTTTCTAATGAAGCCTCCTCTATTGGTCGTTGGCCGGTAGATCGAAATAAGGCTTGTGTTTTTAGTTGGTCCCCTGCTGTTTTCAGCAGGGGATTTTTTTGAAAGCCGATAGCCGACAGCCGATAGCTGATAGCTAACAGCTGATAGCTTATTTCCTACAAATCCACCGTCTCAAATCTTCTTTTTGAGAAAAAGAAATAGATAATAAGATAAATAAGGGCGGTTAGTAGTAAGTATTTTGTAGCTGGCTGATTGATAAATTGACGAGTAAGATTTCTAAAAAATGGGAAAGGAATCAATGAATTCCCCGACCTTAAAGGAAGATAATAGCCAATGGGACTAAAATATTTATTCAAAATACCCGCTAGCATGAGCTCAAGTACCTGTACATAAAGAAAAAATACACCGATTGAAATTCCTGATCTTTTAAATAACAGGCTAAACATAATAGCCACAGAACAATAGCTTAATGCCTGAATAAAAAAGAAACCCATATTAAACACTCCCTGATAGCTTACCGGAACACCACCTTCCGTAAGACCAAATAAAAAAGCAGTAAGAAAGACCAGAATGGTAGAAATGGCAGCAAAAATTAACGCCAGTACCATTTTTACCATTATAAACTGGTTCCTGCTAAGACCATCTATAATGTTCTGGCGGTGAGTTTTAAAAGAAAATTCATTAGTAATGGATATTACCATCAATAAACCCGGTATAAATAAAAGAAAGCCGCTAAAAAAGGAAACTGTATGCCACACCTGTGGGAATTGAAAGGGAGGTCCTCCAATTAACATAGTAGCTACAGAATTTTGAAGTTCCTTTTGAGTAAATATTTCATGAACAATATAATTAATCCCAAAGATGCTGATCATAAATAATATCGAAAGGATCCAAAAAGTTCGATAGTTCTTTAATTTTAGCCACTCTATTTTTAGAAGATGCAACATTGTACCTATTTATTAATTGAATAAGTAATTATTTGGTTAGCTCGAGGAATTTGGTTTCCAGGCTCTTTTTCTTAACATGTATACGGTTTAAAACAACGCCCTGTTCAAAGCAATGTTTATTTATTTGCTCCGGTTGTGAACTTCCATTAGGATAAAACAACTGAATAAGATCACCCGTATTTTTCAAATGCGTAAAACCATTCATTTGTTTTAACACTTCTTCCAGCCTCGCCAGATCAGATGAGCCTACTTCAATAATATCCTCATTCACCAATACTTCGTCAACATTACCTGAAGTGATCAGGTCACCGGTTTTTAAAATGGCTACATGCGTGCATACCTTTTCTACCTCATCAAGAAGATGGCTTGCCATGATAATTGTTTTCCCTTCTTTTGCCAATAGCTTTATCAAATCTCTTATTTGTGCAATGCCAACCGGGTCTAAACCATTTGTGGGCTCATCGAATACAAGAACGCCAGGATTTCCTAACAAACAGGAAGCTATAGCCAATCTCTGTTTCATTCCTAAAGAATAGGTGCTGAACTTGCTTTTTCTTCTTTCGTATAAATTCACTTTTTTCAACACATCATCTATTTCATTTAAACCTTTTCCTTTTATTTCAGCTGCAATACGAAGATTTCGTTCACCAGATAAATAGTGATAAAAATTTGGAGTCTCAAGAAGTGTCCCTATTTGTTTTCTCGTTCCTGCATCGGGTACTTTGCCAAAAAATTGATAAGTACCTGAAGTAGGACGAAGAATATCCATTATAATACCTAATAGAGTAGTTTTACCAGATCCATTAGGACCTAATATTCCAAATACACAGCTCGCAGGAACCTTAAAGCTTACTTTGTTTAAAGCCCTGATTGATCCATAAAATTTGGTAAGATCATTAATGGTAAGAACTGCTTCCATTTGTTTGAATTATTCAGTAATTTATTTGAAGATAACCTGATCCGGTAATAATTGCAAAACTGAATATCCTTTTAAAAAATAAATTATACTAATGGCTACTGTAATGATATCAGGTGGTACAGGTTTAATAGGACAAGCTATAACTAAAGCGCTGATCGAAAAAAACTACAGCGTAATAATACTGACCAGGAGAAAACCAAATGAGAATGTTAGTAATAAAGTATCTTTTGCAGAATGGGATCCTGAAAAACGGATAATAAATGAAGAGATATTTTCTAATATAGATTATATCATTCATTTAGCAGGTGCCAATGTCGCTGAAAAGAGATGGACTGAAAAAAGAAAAAACGAGATTGTTACCAGCAGGGTAAAAAGTGGTGAATTGCTGGCAAAATGTATTGCAAAATATCCGGGGAAAGTAAAAGCCGTAATCAGCGCATCTGCAATCGGCTGGTATGGTGCAGATGATGTAATTCCCAATCCACATCCATTTACCGAAGAGGCTCCTCCGGATAATGATTTCTTAGGAGCAACCTGTAAAAAATGGGAAAATGCTATTTCTGGTGTTAAAGAAACAGGTACAAGGTTGATTATTTTAAGGACCGGGATCGTTTTAAGCAACAAAGGTGGTGCATTCACCGAATTCAGGAAAGCAATAAAATTAAATATTGTTCCTGTGCTTGGATCCGGTAAGCAAATGATTAGCTGGATACACATAGATGACCTGGTAAGATTATATATCTACGCTTTGGAAAATGAAAAGCTACGCGGCGTTTATAATGCCGTGGCTCCGGTTCCGGTAAGTAATAAACAATTAATGAAGACTCTTGGATCTAATTTAATTAAACATTCCATATCCGTTCATATACCGTCTTTACTCATTAAAATGCTTTTAGGAGAAATAAGTGTTGAAGTGTTGAAAAGTTGTACAGTTAGTTCTGAAAAAATACAAAAGCACGATTTCCAATTTCTTTATCCTACAATAGAATCTGCAATTGAGGATCTTACTAAATAATTACAAATATTTAAACCGCTTCGTGCTTCCAATGATAAATGTTAGTAAAGTTT
>JBJMLT010000293.1:0-3448 GCA_045805165.1 Flavisolibacter sp. | reverse complement strand
CTAAGCTTAGTAATACCACTCCGAGAAAACTAAGATATACCCTCCATAATATGTCGCGTTTAATCTCCACTCCGACAATTGGTTTTTGGTTTGTTTATTTTTTTATCGAGCTATCTATTAGAACAACCGGCGGACTACTTACTTCTTTTAGTCCCAACGGTTGAACCGCTTCAATCAATTCACTTTGCTTACTTCTGCTTAAAACATCTCCCTTCACATATTTATATTCGTATTGTAATTCTTTCAATTCATTACTTGTCTTTGAAATTTGTCTGATTGTTTTATCTGCCTGATGGCCGTTGTAGATATAAATGATGGCTAATAGAGCCATAAATAAAAAGAAGGGGATCTGCTTTACAATATTCTGATAGTTAAGCAACCTCTTCCAGTGATAGCGTTTTTCCTTTTCTGTACTATTATTGGACATCATTAATAATCTTCATTTTAGTTTTGAGTTGGTTACGGATACATATTCAAATTTTTTCCGCTACTCTTAGCTTGGCACTTCTGGATCGCGGATTACTTTTTATTTCTTCTTCGGTTGCTTCAATAGGCTTTTTATTTACCGGTTTTAGAACCAACTTCTTTTCTTCTGTCGAAAATGGATTTTCATCTCTCTTATCAAAACTGTTTTCTCTGAAAAAGATCTTTACGATCCGATCTTCGAGTGAATGAAATGTGATCACAGCTATTCTTCCACCTTTTTTAAGAACTTCAGGACTCTGTTTAAGCAGATCCTTTAAAGCATTTAATTCATCATTCACTTCTATTCTTAAGGCCTGAAATACCTGAGCAAAATATTTGTTCGGATTGCCTTTGACAATTGCACTAACAGTATTTTTTAGATCATCGATCGTTTTTAATGACTTAACATTTCTTGCTTCAATGATGGTGTTGGCCAATGTTTTTGAATTCGTTACTTCTCCAAACTTTTCAAACAGCTTATGTAGCTGACTTTCTGAATAAGTATTCAAAATATCAGAAGCCTTTTTTTGCTGACCTTGATCCATTCTCATATCCAGATCAGCGTTGAACCTTGTGGAAAAGCCACGTTCGCCTTCATCGAATTGATGACTACTTACGCCCAGGTCGGCAAGAATGCCATCTACCTCATCTATAGCATGTAATCTTAAGAAGCGCTGGATATGTCTGAAATTGTGACGAATAAAAATTATACGTGGATCTTCCGGAATATTAGCTTTTGCATCAGCATCCTGATCAAAAGCGATCAGCTTGCCATTAACACCAAGTTTCTCCAAAATGTGTTTACTATGTCCACCGCCGCCAAAAGTGCAATCGACATAAATTCCTCCAGGTTTTATATTCAGATTTTCCATCACTTCGTTCAACAATACCGGGACATGGTAGGTGAAGGATGTGGGAACCGGCTTTTCTTTCTTTTTTCGAGGTTCTTTCATCCGTTTGATCTTTATTTCTGATCATCACCTTTCACCATAACCTGTTTTGCCAGATTACTAAAGTCATTAGGTGAATATGATTCAAAGAACTTTTTATAATTGTCTGTAGACCAGATTTCTATTTTATCTACAGCTGATGCCAATACAATGTCTTTCTCCAGCCCTGCATACTCTTTTAGATTGGGCGGAAGTAAAATGCGTCCGGCTGAATCAAGTTCTACCTCAGTAGCTCCGTTAAGGAAATACCTTCTGAATTCTCTCACCTGGGGGTCAAAATCATTTAAAATGCTGATTTTGGCATAGAGAGGGTCCCAACTTTGTCTTGGATAGAGGCTTAGGCATTTTTCAAAACCCCTGTTGATAACAAATCGTGTATTTTCGCCTTCCGGAAGCTGTTTCTTTAAACCAGCCGGAAGGAGAAAGCGACCTTTAGGGTCCAGTGTTGCTTCAAATTCGCCTAGAAAACCTATCATTTTCAATGGATTGGAACAATAGCAATTAGTTTCACACAAAATAACACTTTTTCCCACTTTGTTTGGAGAAAATACGTCCGTTTAATTTTTCCACACGACTAAACGGCTATAAACCCCTTCCAGTAAAGGGTTTCAGGCTATAAAAATATTTTTTACCTTGAATCGATGTGAATGAAGTGTGGAAAACGACAAATTGTTGTGGAAAAGCAGAACCTTATACACTTTAAATATAATTACAGCAGTTAGCAGCCTAGTTTATGAAGCCGGAAAACATCTTTATCAAGGATTATAATTATCCCTTAACAGCTCACCATATAGCAGAGTTCCCTTTAAAAGAACGGGATACTTCCCGATTGCTTATTTATAACAATGGGGATATTAAAGGAGATATTTTTAAAAACCTTCCGGCGATTCTCCCTTCTCAATCCTTAATTGTTTTAAATAATTCCCGCGTAATATCAGCTCGTTTGTTTTTTCAAAAACCAACCGGCGGCATCATAGAGATCTTTTGCCTTGAACCTCATCAATTACTTATTGAAGAAGCTTTATTGAAAAAGGAAAAAGTTCAGTGGAGCTGTCTCATCGGTGGAGCATCTAAATGGAAACATGGATCAGCATTAATTAAAAGCATTAAAATAAAAGATGAGCCAGTTATTCTTAAGGCTAATTATATAGGTCGATTATCAGATAGTTTCATAATAGAATTTTCATGGGAACCAGAAAGTCTGTCATTCAGCGAGATCATACATGAGGCAGGCGCCATTCCATTACCTCCGTATATTAAAAGAGAAGCAACTGAAGAAGATGCAATACGTTATCAAACCATTTTCGGCACAAATGAAGGCTCTGTAGCAGCACCAACTGCAGCTTTGCATTTTACTGAAAGCGTTTTCAAGGAACTAAAGGAAAGAACAATCAATTGGACCTACATTACTCTACATGTTGGAGCCGGAACTTTTAAGCCCGTTAAGTCAGAAACCATTGCAGACCACCAAATGCACGCGGAATTCTTCAGCATAACTAAAAATTCTATGTTGCAATTAATTGAATCCGATTCAATTATAGTAGCGGGCACAACCTCTTTGCGCACCGTTGAAAGCTTATACTGGATGGGAATAAAATTACTGAATGACTTAATTGATAATACATGGTCACTTACGCAGTGGGAAGCATATGAATTGGCAGATCATTTCAAGTTAGTTAATTATAAACAATCGTATAATGCTATTATTAATTGGATGAATGAAAATGACCGGGAAGAACTTCATTGTAATACCAGCTTATTGATCAGGCCTGGATATTCTTTTAAAGTTCCATCAGCATTAATAACTAATTTCCATCAGCCACAATCCACATTACTGCTACTTGTTTCAGCATTTATTGGAGAAGATTGGAAGAAAGTTTATGATTATGCCCTGAAAAATAATTTCAGGTTTTTAAGTTATGGTGATAGTAGTCTATTATGGCGAAATACTTAATGTTCAACAGGAAATTCAATAGTAAAGCAACTTCCTTTTCCTATAGTGCTTTCTGCTTTTATTGTTCCATTATGAGCAT
>JBJMLT010000292.1:0-2664 GCA_045805165.1 Flavisolibacter sp. | reverse complement strand
TTCATTTATCGCGATATCCATTACACCATCTATATTGTTTTTTGGATCGATGACATGCCCGTCCTTTATTACTATGGAATATGATTGTGCATGAAGCAGGGCAAGCGGAGCGAATAAAAAGGAAAAAAGAAGTATTTTTTTAGGATTTATTCCCTAAATTTTTCAGAATTATATTTGCTCTTGTGGTAGCTCAGAACACGGTTCAACAAATTCTTTCCCGCATTGATATACTTGAGGTTGTCGGTGGTTTTGTTCGTCTTAAAAAAAGAGGAGCTAATTACCTGGGACTATGCCCTTTCCATAATGAAAAGACGCCCTCCTTTACGGTTTCACCTTCCAAAGAAATATTTAAATGCTTTGGTTGTGGCAAAAGCGGTAATACCATCAGCTTCCTCATGGAGCATGAAAAGCTCAGCTACGTGGAAGCTTTAAAATGGCTTGCCAATAAATATAATATAGAGATTGAAGAGACCCAGGCATCCCCCGAGGTGAAATTACAGCACCAAACAGCAGATAGCTTATATATTATCAATCACTTCGCTCAACAATATTTTTCATCCATCCTTTTTGATACGGAAGAAGGTAAAGATATAGGCCTGACTTATCTTAAAGAAAGAGGTTTTAGAGAAGATATAATTAAGAAATTCCAGTTGGGCTATGCCCCGGATCAAAAAGATTCTTTTGCTAAAAAGGCCGTTTCAGGCCATTATAATCCTGAGCTTCTCCAAAAGGCTGGACTTGTGGCTCTAAGAAATGAACAACTGGTCGATAATTACCGCGATAGGATAATTTTCCCTATTCATAATGTTACGGGTAAAGTGATTGGCTTTGGTGCTCGGTTGATTAAGTCGAGCGATAGGGCCCCAAAATATATAAATACTCCTGAAAATGAGATTTACGTTAAAAGTAAAATTCTGTACGGTTTATGGCTTTCAAAGCAAGCAATAGATAAGGCAGATGAATGTTTGCTGGTAGAAGGTTATACAGATGTAATTTCCCTTCATCAGGCTGGTATTGAAAATGTTGTTGCCAGCGGAGGTACTTCTTTAACTCAGGATCAGCTAAGATTGATAAAAAAATATACAAACAATCTTACCATAGTTTATGATGGAGATGATGCAGGAGTAAAGGCTGCTTTACGTGGCCTGGATATGGCTCTTGAAGAAAGGCTGAATGTAAAGCTGGTTTTGATTCCGGATAAAGAAGATCCCGACAGTTATGTAAGAAAAGTAGGAGCTAATGATTTCCGGAATTTTATACTTCACAACAAAAAGGATTTCATCCTTTTTCAGTTAAGCGTTTCTCTTAAGGATGCAGGACAGGATCAAAATAAGAAAGCAGAAGTTGTAAACCAGATTGCCGAAACAATTTCCAAAATTGATAAAGCGGAAGACTTTACAAAGCAACAGGATTATATACGGCAGTGTAGCCAGATATTAAAAATTGATGAAGTGGGATTTACAAATCTGGTAAATAAATTTATCAGGAACCGTATCTCCTTAGATGAAAAGAAATTGCCTTTTAATGAAGCAAAGCTTTATGAAGAAAATGCTAAGAAGGCTTCAGAATCGGATTACGATGATCAAACTTTCAATCTTTTATTTAAAGATGACCTTCATGAAAGAGAAATTGCAAGGATTTTACTCGAACATGGTACAAAAAAATGGAGTACCGGCGGGTTAATAGCAGATTATATCTTATCTCAAATTCCGGAGGACGACCTGCTCGATAATAAAACGGTTATAAAATTAATAGACGTATATAGAAGTCATCAAAGCAAAGAAACCACAATAGACAAAAACTTTTTTATCTATAATCCGGATCCCGATCTTAGTACTTTGGCTGTATCTCTTTTACAGTTTCCATATGAAGAAAGCATTCACTGGAGAAGAGAGCTTAGTCAGTCTACAGGATATCAAAAATCTTTATTTGAACAGGATTATAAAAGTTTTTTAAATACCATAAACAGGGAAAACGAGGAAGGTCTGATGAAATATTTAAAGCTTGGTAAGGATAATACCCAGGAACAAGTTGAAAGTGCTATCGCTTACCTAAAGCTCAGGAAAATAAAAAGAATGCTTTTACAGAATCAATCCGATATGGAGAAAGCAGACCCATCTCAACAGGCTACTTTATTCCTTACACATCAGGCTCTTAAGCAAATGGAAATGGACCTCACTAAAAAACTGGGCACTGTGGTTTTGCGATAATTAGCTAACCAGCTAACTAACTAATTAACTAATTGTTTTTTCTCCCATCTTACACTTATTCCAGCATAATAATTTATTCCTGCTGCCGTGTTATAATATCTGCCAGCCGCGGCGTTCAGATCATTACCTAAGCTGTACTTTGTATTCAGTAAATTATTTCCACCACCGAAGACATTTAAATGAAGTGTTTTAATACTGGTCTCAAACCCAATTTTACTTCCTAATAAATGGTAGTTGTTTGCAAAAGCGGTATTAGCATCGTTTAGCGGAATTTTATGCGCATAATAATAAGTAACAGAACCATATATTCCATTTTTAAATGAAAGGTCGTATCCAGCAGCAATGCAATGCTTTGGATCTCCAGGCATTTGTTTTCCTGAAAAATCATTAGTTAATTGTTTGAAAGCCTTATAATGGAAATCATGAAATGTATAGCTTGTCCATATCAGGCTTC
>JBJMLT010000291.1:0-2122 GCA_045805165.1 Flavisolibacter sp. | reverse complement strand
GTTCCCGATGCCGGGTTATTTTCTTTTGGAAGCTCATTCACCGTTTTTGCCGCATTTTCTCCGGCAGATATGATTTGTGTCGCTGCCGGAGCCAGCGCATTTGTTTTTCTATTAAATAAGGATCTGCCTCCATATAAAGAAGCAGCAACGAAAACAGTGACCATGCCTGCGGTTATCCATTCAACAGTAACGGTGTTCTTCTCTTTTCTATGATCTATAAATTCAATAGCCTCATTTTCTTTACCGGGCCAGGTCTGAAAATAACCGCCATCATTCTGTGCGGCCATTTTTTGATAATAATATTGCGATGAAAAGGATTGCGCTCTTTTTCTTAGTTCCTCTGCTTTCTTTTCAATTTCATCCGCCGCTGCGGAACTATCTGCTGATTGTATAGGGGAGACCTGGGGCTTTTGTGCCGGGTTTTCTTTTGTTGGGGATAATTCTTTAATCTCTGAGGGGTATGACCAGGCAAGACTCTTCCCTTCTACCCATATCAGGTCGTCGGGTTGTAATTGTTGTTGCAATAATTCATCAATTGTGTAGGGACCTGTTTGCAGGTTGTTGCGAAGGAGGAGATAAACCTTTTCCATAACTCACTTTTTAGGTTTTCACGGCAAGGATTTTTAATCTTTTCAGGGGGATATCTGAGACCCGTTCTCCAGGTAACTGAATTAATGCTAATAGTGTGCCTGATACGCGCTATGAATCAAGTCATTAAAATTTTTTTGATACCGGACTGAGCTGTATTGATGAGGTTGGCGATGCATCAAAGGCTTCCGACAGGAATAAATTGGGTTCCGGCCTTAATATTTGCAAAAGAAAAAATTATACCCTATTTTACTAATTCATTTTTTTAAAATCCAAATCCAACTGCAATGAAAAATCAAATCAAATCCATTGGCCATGAAGGTCAGGCCGAACTACAGGCAAAAAAAGCAATTCAACTAATTTATAAAAGAATAGAGGACCAGCATCCCAGGCTTGCTGCCATTGCAAAGTCCAGGTTAATAGTAGAATGTTTAATTGAACTGGCGGAAGAAAGGAAGTTTCTTTCCCGGAACTAGTCCACGGAAATATTTGTAACGAAAAACCCTGCCGGACAGCAGGGTTTTTTGTGTAGTTGGTTTTGCTAGTAATTATTTGCTAGCATCTTTTCGGCTATATGATGCACGTGTTTTATCTGCTGGTAATTGATCGAATAAAAAATAAATTTCCCATCTCTTTCCGTTAATACAAAGTTTGCCTTGCGAAGAATAGCTAAATGTTGCGAAGCAACAGATTGTTCCAGGCGAAGTTTTACATAAATCTCGGTAACTGTCATGCGTCCATTCTGATGTATGAGCTGAATTATTTGCTGGCGGAGTTTGTGATTGATGGCCCTGAGGACCAGTGCGGCCTTCTTTAATTTGATCACTTCCACATCCAGTTCAGTTGCGTTTAAAGTTTCCATGCTTAAGCAATTTAGGGTTTAAATATAATCATATAATGATAATACTTATGTACTTCCGATTACTGACGAGATAGAGGAAAAAACAATCTAAGTGTTTTTACATATCTAAACCACTTAAAAACAATTACTTGAACCTTTTAAACTTTTTTTTGTATTTGTTTTACCCTGCTTAAGATAAGCTCAACTGTAAGGCATAACCGAATAAACTGCTCTGATGCTATCATTTTTTTTTAGAAATCAAAATTTGCATCTACGGGAGATTCCTCGTCATAAATAATCCCGTGTTCTTCAAGACATTCTTCAATATCGCCTTTATCCAACTGGTTTGATTCTAAAAGCCGGGTGGCAAGGTCAACCACCGTATCCCAGATATTTACATTGCTTAAACTGTACAGCGCATCCTGTAAGCCGTGTTCTATAAAATTTTCTTCTCCGTCGCCGGAGATCTCTTTAATGACATAATGAATAAATTCAACCCTGACAAGATCCATATAATCTATTTGCATGGGTAAAGGAATATGGACATTGCCCGTATTATTGAAAACCGCGGCCGCGACAGAACCGCCAAGAAAAATCCTCGATAGCCTTCTTCCTACTTCAATACTTTCCAACCGCTCTCCCAGGGAAAGACGTCTGAAATAATCGATATTGGCTTCTGACCCCATAAATTTC
>JBJMLT010000290.1:0-3271 GCA_045805165.1 Flavisolibacter sp. | reverse complement strand
TTGGACAGAGGATTTTTACAGGACTTTCTAAGGATTATTGGATCGTTACTTTCTGATACAAATATGTAAATACCTTGGAAGAGCTGGAAATCTATTCGACGAAGGAACAATAGCAACCGATAAAAGTCATTTATTTGCCGTAAAGAGAAAAGAATCAAGACTTTAATCTGATTTCCGTTAGGCTTATAATTTATCCATTCATTTAATTTTTCTCTATGGCAAAGGCTTTGCATATTGATTGGGTTTATCCTTCAGTTTAAAAGGAATATATAATTATGAAACTATTACCTGTTATTTTATTAGTACTTCTGCTTGCCTGCCATAATGTTGAAAACAATGGGAAATCTAATTCTTCACCAGTTGCTGATTCAGTAACAGAAAAGGAGGGAACAAAAGATTTAAGTATAGTATATGATCTATCCAAACCATCAAAAAAATGGGTTTTACCAGATGAACTTAAAGAAATATCCGGGAATGCCTGGATAGATGAAGATCATTTGCTTGTAATTGAAGATCTTCATCCTAATTTATATGTAATAAAACTGGAACGCGAGGCAGCCCGAATAGAAAAAATAGTTCCATTTGAAACGAGTAGTGACAAGAAATTTGATATTGAAGATGTAGCCATTGCTGGTAAGGATGCTTATGCATTATGGAGCCATGGATTTGTATTTAAAATAGCAAATTGGCAAGGCAATGCAAAGACCACGGAGATTCCAACTTTTTTAAATAAAAAGAATAATACTGAAGGTATAACTTACGATCCTGTATCAGGTAATTTGTTAATTGCATGTAAGAATAAGTCCGGTCTTGAAGATGAAAAAAAAAGTACCAGAGCTGTTTATGCGCTAGACCTGAAATCCGATAAAATAAATGAAGAACCAGCCATTCTTCTAAAAAAGAAACAGTTTAAGGAAGAGAGCGGAGAAAAGCTTGATTTTAATCCGTCTGCTATTAGCATTCAACCAAAGTCTCATGATATTTATATATTGTCAACAAAAGGAACAAAGGCAATGGCAGTATATGATCATAATGGGGAATTAAAATCAGTGGTACCTATTGATGAAGATATGATGCCTCAACCAGAAGGGTTATGCTTTTCACCTGAAGGCGAATTATTCATAAGCACTGAGGGTAAGCACGGTGTTCCAGCCCGTTTATACAGGTTTGAGCCTGCATCTAAATAAATTTTAACTAGTCAACAGTCCATCCTATTCATTAGAGCATTTATATGTTAGTGACAACTATCAGGTAGAAATAGATTAATAGCCATTCAATTTAACTTATTTATGCTATATAGGCCGGCAGCTAAGTTCCCTATATTTGCGGCACAAAAAACACCCAATGGACTTCCTTTTAAGTGAAGAACAGTTAATGATACAGCAGGCCGCAAAAGACTTTGCAATTAATGAATGCCTTCCCGGAGTAATTGAAAGAGATGAAAAAATGCAGTTTCCTTATGAACAGATAATGAAGCTTGCAGATCTTGGGTTCATGGGAATGATGGTAAGTACAGAATATGGAGGAGCAGGCATGGATACAATAAGCTATGTACTTGCCATGGAAGAAATCAGTAAGATTGATGCCAGCGTGAGTGTATGCATGAGCGTTAATAACAGCCTTGTTTGTTATGGCCTGGAGAACTATGGAACAGAGGACCAAAAAAGAAATTACCTTACTCTTTTGGCTCAGGGAAAGAAAGACGGAAAGCTTTATACTGGTGCATTCCTTTTAAGTGAACCGGAGGCTGGAAGTGATGCAACTTCCCAAAGAACCTTAGCTGAGGATAAAGGTTCATACTACTTACTTAATGGGACTAAAAACTGGATAACCAATGGAGGCACCGCATCTGTTTACCTTGTAATTGCACAAACTGATCCTTCCAAAGGCCATAAAGGCATCAGCGTTTTTATTGTTGAGAAGAACTGGCCTGGTGTGGTTGTAGGTGGAAAAGAAAATAAGCTTGGCATTAGAGCAAGTGATACACATTCTATTTTATTCAATGATGTGAAAGTGCCAAAAGAAAATAGGATTGGTGAAGAGGGCTTCGGATTTAAATTTGCGATGAAAACGCTGGCGGGTGGAAGAATAGGCATTGCCTCACAGGCTTTGGGAATAGCTAGCGGAGCCTATGAATTATCATTAAAATATTCGAAGGAACGGAAAGCTTTTGGAAAAGAAATTGCAAGCCACCAGGCCATTTCGTTCAAGCTAGCAGATATGGCTACACGAATTGAAGCATCAAGGTTATTATGCTTTAATGCAGCTTTTGATAAAGACCAAAACAGGGATTACACATTAAGTTCATCCATGGCAAAAGTATTTGCTTCCGAAACGGCCATGTGGGCTTCAGTAGAAGCTGTTCAGATACACGGGGGGTATGGATATGTTAAAGAATATCATGTTGAGCGCTTAATGAGAGATGCAAAAATTACACAGATCTATGAAGGAACCAGTGAAGTACAAAGAATTGTAATTAGCAGAAGCATACTTAGTAAATAATTATAGTCAATGCACTATTAGCTATGCTTGTAAATAAAGACAGATATTCTGATCTTCTGAAACAATTAAATGAATATAAAGTTCAACTGGTAGCGGTTAGCAAAACAAAATCTGTAGAAGCTATTAAAGAATTATATGAGCTTGGCCAGAGGGATTTTGGAGAAAATTATGTTCAGGAACTTTCAGAAAAATATTTACACCTGCCTCAAGATATCCAGTGGCATTTTATAGGTCATTTGCAAACTAATAAGGTTAGGCTAATTGCATCTTTCATTTATTTAATTCATGGCGTTGACAGTTACAGGTTATTGAAAGAGATAGACAAACAGGCGGGTAAGTATAACCGAAAAATCTACATTTTACTCCAAATCCATATTGCAAAGGAAGAGACCAAGTTTGGTCTGGATTCCAAAGAACTGAACGAGTTGCTTGATATTGTTCAAACCAATCCTTTAAATAATGTGATAATCAAAGGATTAATGGGGATGGCCTCATTAACCGGAGATATGGAACTTGTAAGGCAGGAATTCAGGAACTTACGAAGCCTTTTTGATTCGATCTCCTCACATCCAGCTTTATCAACTTCCTTTTCTATTTTATCAATGGGCATGAGTAATGATTATAAGTTAGCTTTACAGGAGAAAACTACAATGGTGCGCATTGGCAGCCTTCTATTCGGAGAACGGAATTATTGATCTTTACTTCCTATGGCATGTTTTTTTTGATAATCATTTAAATTAATAATCATGAAAAAACTCTTCTTTTCACT
>JBJMLT010000289.1:0-4007 GCA_045805165.1 Flavisolibacter sp. | reverse complement strand
GGAAATAAGATCATATTTCTTAGAAAACTAGCGCCTGGTGGCAGCACGCACAGCTTTGGTATTCATGTAGCAAGAATGGCTGGCATGCCAACCGCCTTGATTGAAAGGGCCAGAGAAATATTAAAGCAGCTGGAAGCAAAACATGTAGATGGAACCGTAACTGATGCCGTAAAGCAATTGAACAGGCCAAAACTCCAGCTGAGTATTTTTGATGCCCACAGTCAAACCTTTGAAGACATAAGAAAAATGCTGGATGATATTGATATAAACCGTCTGACACCAGTTGAGGCTCTTTTGAAATTGAATGAGATTAAAGGCTTGTTGAAATGATAAAAGTTGACAGATAGATAATAGATAGAATTTGACTTGTTAACAAGGGGAAAACTATAAAGTAGTGGACTGTCGGCTTATTCATTTTGCGTTAAACCATAGCTTCTTGTTGCTGTTCCAATTTCCATTGTAATTAATAAACAATTCTTCACCTTGTTCGATGGAGCGTACTGTAATTATGGAAATTGTTCGTTGAGCAAAATTCATTTCGTATTCACAATTGGATTTGTACGAATGATTGTATAAAGGAACATATCCCAAAGCCATACAACATTCATCTTTATTTTCTCCCCATTCAAAAATATAATCATGCAATAATGTTTTATCAAGATGAACACGGTCTTCATTACTCATAACTATAACAGGTGCTATTTCAATAAGCGTTCGTTTTTTTAAAGCAGCCTTTGTAAATACACCCCTGTCCATTCCATTTGTCTTATTGACATAAATAAACTCTGATATGTAACTTGATGGCTTCAAAAAATGCAATTTATAGTTTTGTCGCTTTACGACTTCTAATGCTAAATAACACTTTGTTTTCAACACAAAGTTTTGGCTTATCATTCTTTTTATAGATTTTCGCAACGCTTATTCGAAAGAATAATCACTAAATCCAATTTATTTATGTGTGGCATAGTTGCATATATAGGTCCAAGGGAGGCATATCCGGTGATACTGAAAGGTTTAAAACGACTTGAATACCGTGGATATGACAGCGCAGGAGTGGCTTTATTGAACAGCGGATTAAAAGTCTATAAGAAAAAAGGTAAAGTTGCAGATCTGGAGGAAACCTTACAAGGTAAAGACCTTCACGCCCACATTGGCATAGGCCACACCAGATGGGCTACACATGGTGAACCTAGTGACCGCAATGCACATCCTCATACTTCTGCCAGCGGGAAGCTTACCATGATACACAATGGCATTATTGAAAATTATGCCCAGATAAAGCAGGAACTTCTAAACAAGGGATATACATTTCATAGTGATACTGATACTGAAGTACTTCTGAATTTCATTGAAGATATCAAGCAAAACAATAATTGTTCACTTGAAGAAGCAGTTCGCGTAGCTTTAAAAAGAGTTGTCGGCGCCTACGTAATTATATTGATTGATCAGAATGATCCGGAAACACTTATTGCTGCCCGTAAAGGAAGTCCCTTAGTTATTGGAATTGGTAAAAATGAGCATTTCCTGGCTTCAGATGCTTCTCCTATTATTGAATACACAAAAGAAGTAGTCTATGTAAACGATTATGAGATCGCTATTATCAAAGCTGATGAACTGATTCTAAAGAACCTGGGTAACGAAAGACAGACTCCATATATTACGAAGCTTGATATGGAACTCGCAGCCATTGAGAAAGGCGGCTATGACCATTTCATGCTGAAAGAGATATTTGAACAACCACAAACAATTCATGATTGCCTTCGCGGACGATTAGATGCTGCTAATGGAACTATAACCATGAGTGGTATTCAGAAATATGCTGAACAGATCATGTCTGCCAACAGGATTGTTTTGGTGGCATGTGGAACAAGTTGGCATGCAGGGTTGGTTGCAGAATATATATTTGAAGAGCTGTGCAGGGTCAATGTAGAAGTTGAATATGCTTCTGAATTTCGATACCGCAATCCTGTAATAAATAACGGAGATGTAATTATTGCTATATCCCAGAGTGGTGAAACTGCAGATACCTTAGTAGCCATAGAAAATGCAAAGGCTAAAGGGGCGATAATATTAGGAGTAGTAAATGTAGTTGGATCTTCCATTTCTCGGGTTTCCGATGCTGGTGCTTATACCCATGCCGGTCCGGAGATCGGAGTAGCATCCACAAAGGCATTTACAGCACAATTAGCAGTTCTAACCATGATCGCTCTTAAAATAGGATATGCCAAAGGAACTCTTGATCATGACCGTTACCTTCACCTACTGGAAGAATTAGAGGCTATTCCGGAAAAAGTTTCCAACTTATTGCAGTCCACAGACAAGATAAAAATGATCGCTGAAAAATATAAGGATGCAACTGATTTCCTATATCTGGGAAGAGGATATAACTTTCCTGTAGCCCTCGAAGGGGCATTAAAGCTTAAAGAAATTTCATATATCCATGCAGAAGGATATCCGGCTGCTGAAATGAAACATGGCCCAATAGCACTTGTGGATGAATCCTTACCTGTGGTTTTTATTGCGACCAAAGATTCCTTCCATGAAAAGATTATAAGTAACATGCAGGAAATCAAGGCTAGAAAAGGTAAAGTGCTGGCTGTTATCAATGAAGGTGATGAACAAAGTCTTTCTCTTGCAGATGAAGTTATTATTGTTCCGGAAGCTGATGAAATTGTTGCTCCTATGTTAAGCACTATTCCATTACAATTGCTTGCTTATTATATTGGCGTTGCAAAAGGTTATGATGTAGATAAGCCCCGTAATCTGGCCAAGTCCGTTACAGTTGAATAATTGATCTAAAAAATCATCCAAAAGGATCAGTACATGAACGAGATCATTAAAAAGCCACTTAATTCCATAGGTTACGATTTCGTAAATAATGAATATTTACCGGAAGGAAAAGATGAATATCATTTACGCAATCTTCAAAACCGTAGTGGAATAAAATACCGGAATCTGACTGCTTATGAAATTGAAGTATTGGTTAGGAACAATAATACTTCTGATGATTGGAATAAACTTCAGGTATCTGATGCTTTTAATCCTGAGCTTGTAAAGAATTGCAAGTTCTATGGTTTGGTTCGAATAGGTAAGCTGGAACCTATAGCACTCAATTACCATAACGTACAACTGCCAGTAGGCTTATATAACAGTACTATCATTAGTTGCGATTTTGGAGATAATGTAGTGATCAGCAATGTCAATTATCTTTCGCATTATATCATTGGAAATGAAGTAATGGTTTCCAACGTACATGAACTTCATGTAACCAACCATTCCAAATTTGGAAACGGTATAATTAAAACCGAAGAAGATGAATCGGTAAGAGTGTGGGTAGAGGTTTGCAATGAAAATGGAGGCAGGCGAATTTTGCCATTTAACGGAATGCTTCCCGGAGATGCTTATTTATGGGCCAGGCATAGAGATGATGAAGAATTGATGCAAAAATTCAAAGAGTTCACTGAAAAGAAGTTTGATAAGCAAAGAGGCTATTATGGTAAGGTTGGCGATCGAACCGTAATTAAGAATACCAGCATTATAAAGGATGTATGGATCGGTAGTGATGCATATATAAAAGGAGCTAATAAATTAAAGAACCTTACTATAAACTCTGCTCCTGAAACCCAATCACAAATAGGTGAAGGATGTGAGCTTGTAAATGGAATCGTAGGCTTTGGATGTCGTATTTTTTATGGAGTAAAAGCAGTTCGATTTGTAATGGCTTCACATAGCCAGTTAAAATATGGTGCGCGACTTATTAACTCCTTCCTGGGTAATAATTCAACCATTTCCTGTTGCGAAGTTCTGAATTCCCTAATATTTCCTGGACATGAGCAACACCACAATAATTCATTTTTATGCGCTGCGCTTGTAATGGGACAAAGTAATATTGCTGCAGGCGTCACTATTGGGTCCAACCATAATAGCCGGGCCGCTGATGGTGAAATGGTAACAGCAAGAGGTTTCTGGCCAGGCTTATGTGTAAGCCTGAAGCACAATTCTAAATT
>JBJMLT010000288.1:0-6195 GCA_045805165.1 Flavisolibacter sp. | reverse complement strand
TTTTCAACCTGATAAGTAAAGGAAGCCTCAGGAGATTTATAAGTTTTAAAGTGGGAGCTTACGGCATCAAGGATCTTTTTAGCCTGCGGATCGTTTTTAGTCGGATTTTTACCGATATTCTTTCCCTGGGCATGAATAATCATTACAGAAAAAGAAAGAGCGAATAGGGTAAATAGTTTCTTCATTTCAAATATTTTGATTTCCGATCCTGACAAAGATAGCTTTTGATAAGCAAGCGTATATGGATATATGTTGGCAATTTGTTTATTAACAGTAATTAACATTAACCAAGTGTTTCAAGATATTGTTGCAATTCCAGTTCTGTTTTTATTAAAACATCCCTTGCCTTACTACCCTGATTAGGACCAACCACTCCGGCTGCTTCCAACTGATCCATCAACCTACCTGCCCTGTTGTAGCCTAATTTCATTCTTCGTTGCAGCAAAGATGTGGAACCGATCTGATTTTGAACAATAACCCGTGCAGCATCTTCAAATAGCGGATCTCTATCTGCGGCATCAAACTCCTTTCCTTCCAGTTCTTTTTCATCAATATATTCCGGTAACAAAAATGCCTGTGGATATCCTCTCTGGTCTGAAATAGATTCAACTACCCTTTCTACTTCCGGAGTATCTACAAAAGCGCATTGCAATCGGGTAATTTCACCATTATACGATATAAGCATATCTCCTTTACCAATTAATTGCTCCGCACCGCCGGCATCTAATATAGTCCGAGAATCGATTTTTGAGGAAACCTTGAATGCGATCCGCGCAGGGAAATTCGCTTTTATTGTTCCTGTAATAATATTCACTGAAGGTCTCTGGGTTGCAATAATTAAATGAATTCCTACCGCCCTTGCCAATTGAGCGAGTCGTGCTATAGGCATTTCTACTTCTTTGCCTGCTGTCATTATAAGATCGGCAAATTCATCTATCACCAAAACAATAAAAGGCAGGTATTGGTGACCTTTTTGTGGATTCAACTTTCGCTTCGTAAATTTCTCATTATACTCCTTAATATTTCTTGCACCCGCTTCCTTTAACAGATCATACCTGTTATCCATTTCAATGCATAAAGCATTAAGAGTATGAATTACTTTTTTAGTGTCAGTAATAATAGCATCTTCTTCTCCGGGTAGCTTGGCTAGGAAATGCTTTTCAATATGCCTGTAAACACTCAGCTCAACTTTCTTAGGATCGATCAGTACAAACTTCAATTGAGAAGGGTGTTTTTTGTAAAGGAGGGAAACCAATATTGCATTTAATCCGACTGATTTTCCTTGTCCTGTAGCGCCTGCCATCAGTAAATGTGGCATAGATGTAAGATCAACAATAAAATTATCATTGTCGATCTTCTTCCCTATCGCTATTGGGAGGCTTTGATTTCCATGAACAAATTTTTCAGAAGACAATAGTGTTTTCATGCTTACAACTGTCTTCTTAACATTTGGAACTTCTATGCCGATAGTGCCTTTTCCTGGAATTGGCGCAATGATCCTGATGCCTAAAGCTGCAAGACTAAGCGCAATATCATCTTCAAGGTTCTTGATTCTGGATATCCTTACTCCTGCGGAAGGAACGATCTCATATAATGTTACGGTTGGTCCAACAGTAGCACTTATTTTCTGAATAGTAATGTCATAGTTTTTTAGGGTAGTAATGATCTGGTTTTTGTTAGCTTCCAACTCTGTCGGGTCCTGAACAATTTTTTCACTGCCATGGGTTTCAAGCAGATCCAGTTTGGGGTATTTATAATCTCTTAAATCGAGAGTCGGTTCATACGGTGGAAGATCACTGTATGATTTTTCTGAATCTTCTTCTTCAACTTCTTCAGTTCCTGCTTTAATTTCTAATTCAAGATTTTGGTCTTTGTTTTTAGAATTATTCCTGGAATCATGTAGCTCTGTTTCTTCTACTTCAATTGGAAGATCATTAAGATCGCTTATTTCATCTTTATGAAGCAGGTCTGCGGCGATCTCCTTTTCAACAATGGGTTCATTAATGGTTAATGCCTGTTCATCATCTTCCCTTTCTATTAAGGAAAGTGAAGAATCTTTTTCAATATCACCATTACTGTTTACCACCATGGCGCCCTCGCCCTTTAACAGGTTTTTCTTGCTCTCTGCTATTTTATTGTTTTCCGCATAAACATCATTAATGGATTCACTTCCAACCGGAATTATACCTTCTTCAGGGGCTTCTGTTAAAACCTGTTTTCTTTCAGGAAGCTTAAATGTTGGATTGAACTGCCAGATGATATAAGAAACACACATTACAAGAAGCAGAGTTGCAGTACCGATATTTCCTAAAAAATTCACAAGCCATGTACTGATCATTTCTCCAACCTGTCCTCCAAATGGAAATCCGGCATTTGATAGAATAAAAGCCAGAGTAACCGAAACTATCAGCAGTCCTACTGTTACATATTTTAAGTTTCTCCAGATGGAAAATACTTTTCGGTTAAATAAAAGATTAATACCTAAAACAAAAAAGAAAGTGCAGAAGAGAAAAGAAGCAAGGCCAAACCCATTTCTTATTATATAATGTGAAGTATATGCTCCAAGTCTGCCTAGTAAATTTGCGACCCTGGCATTATTATCAAGTAAAAAAGAAACTCCTTTTCCCCAAACTTGCGATTGGTCTTCCTGCCAGGTAAATAAATAGGAAATAAAGGCTATGAAAAGAAAAATTGCTATAAGCAGCGAGATAGTACCAATAATTTTCCACGTACGTTCGTCCCTGGCCAGCTTTTTCAGGTTAACTTTTTCCTCCCGGTCTGTTTTCAGTTTGGAAGCAGATTTGGATGGTTTTTCCGCTTTTTCTGATTTTTCCGGTTTTTCAGCAACAGGTTTAGGTGTGGATTTTTTCAGCTTGTTAGCCATAGTAAACAAAGATAATGAACCAATGCATGAAATGCAGACGGGTAGCCTGTTTAACTTAAAATAAACACTATTTTCTGATTAGTGCAAACAATAAAATTAACCATCCGGCAATAAATAATAATCCTCCTAATGGAGTCATTAATCCAATACTGCTGCTGATTGTTTTATTCATTGCCTTAAGTGATGAAATAAGATAAAGAGAACCTGAAAAGAATACGATGCCCCCTAAAAATAATAAGCCCGCATAATTAATAATGGTATTCGATAATCGCTCAGCTAACAATCCTACAATTAATAAGGCAATGGCATGGTACATCTGATATTGCACGCCCGTTTGGTAGATGCCTACGGTTTCAGCATCAACTATTTTCTTTAATCCATGCGCGCCAAAAGCACCTAAGGCTACAGCTAAACCTGCCAGAATGGTTCCAAGTATTAAAAAGATCTTTTGCATATATCCCGGTTAGTTTTGTACTACAGAATTGAATATTTTATCAATGGTTAGTCCTTCATCATCCAAAACAATATTAGCCTGGCGATAATATATTTTTCTAGCGGAATACTTTTTCGTAATGAATGATTTCAATTCTTTGTTATTTATTTTTTTTATAAGAGGCCTTTTTTCCTTTTCCTCTATAAGTCTGTTATAAATTATTTCTGTGGAGCAACTTATCCATATAACTTTTCCCTGCTTTTTAAGGAAATCAATATTATTAAAGAAACAGGGTGTACCGCCTCCGCAAGCCATTACAAAGGATGCGTGACTTTCAGAAAGCAAATGAAGTATTTCCTTTTCGCGCATTCGAAAATATTCTTCTCCATTTTCGTCAAATATCTGATTTATTCCCTTGCCTGTATCTTCTGCAATTTTATCATCAAGATCAAAAAAGGGAATATTTAGTTTCTTACTTAGCTGCTTACCCCAATAAGTCTTACCCGAGCCCATAAATCCTATTAGATATATTTTCATGAAGGAGCTTTAATTTGAATCGTGAATCGTCAATGATCGTCAATCGTCAATCGTCAATTACCGTGAATCGGGTATCGTTAATCGGGAAGGATTTAAATCCGGACTTACAAGTAAGCATTTCCTTCTGTTCCTTAGCATGCCGGCTTCCTGATATAAAATCATGCACTTTTCGATCATTCTCAATTACCTTAAATATTGGTTTGACTATTTACAATTCACGATATCCGATTCCCGAACATTGACGATTGACGATTCACGATTCACGATCATTGACGATTCACGATTTCCGATTCACGACTTCATTTAAACGCATTCAACCCCGTTACATCCATACCTGTTATCAATAAATGTATATCATGAGTTCCCTCATATGTTATCACACTTTCAATATTCATCATATGCCTCATAATACTATACTCTCCCGTAATTCCCATTCCTCCTAACATTTGCCTGGCATTCCTGGCTATACTTGCTGCAATTTCACATGCATTCCGTTTTGCCATTGAAACCTGTTGAGGGGTAGCTCTCTTCTCATTCATTAACTGGCCCAGCCTTAAATTCAATAATTGTGCCTTTGTTATTTCAGTGATCATCTCAGCCAGTTTTTTTTGCTGTAGCTGAAAACCACCGATAGGACGGTCAAATTGAACCCTTTCCTTACTATACCTTAATGCAGTATCATAGCAATCCATTGCCGCTCCAAGCGCTCCCCACGAAATGCCATATCTGGCTTTAGTCAGACAACCTAACGGACCTTTTAATCCTTTCACATTGGGAAGTATATTGGTCTTTGGAACTTTCACATTATCGAATACTAATTCTCCTGTGGCACTTGCCCTTAAGCTCCATTTTCCGTGCGTTGTAGGAGTGCTGAATCCTTCCATTCCTCTTTCAACGATCAGCCCTTTTATTTCTCCGCTTTCATCTTTTGCCCAAACCACAGCGATCTGGGCATAGGGAGCATTTGAAATCCACATTTTACTTCCATTAAGAATTACATAATCTCCTGCATCCCTGAAATTAGATAGCATACCTGAAGGATTACTGCCATGGTCAGGTTCTGTCAGACCAAAACAACCAAGCCACTCTCCACTGGCAAGTTTAGGAAGGTATTTTTTTCTCTGGTCTTCATTTCCATATGCATAGATTGGATACATGACCAGAGAACCCTGTACAGAAGCTGTAGAACGCACTCCGCTATCTCCTCTTTCCAATTCCTGCATCATTAAACCATAGCTAATGTAATCAAGGCCACCCCCACCATATTCATGTGGAATGGTAGGACCAAAACATCCTAAATCGCCTAATTGCTTAATAATCTGAACGGGGAATTCTGCCCGCTGGGCATAATCTTCAATTATTGGAGAAATTTCCTTCTTTACATAATTACGGACAGTTTCCCTTATAAGCTTTTGTTCATCAGTAAGTAATTCATCAACTAAAAAATAATCAGGAGATTGAAATTGATCTGTGGCCATGGCGGCAAAAATAGTGAATAGTTTAAGAGTCCATCCGCATTGTCAACTTGCGAACTTCATCTTCCTATCTTGCTCCAAAATCTAACGTCCAATATTGCCCAACCCTGGAAGCCCCTATTTCCTTATAGGTTTTGTTCATTAAATTTTTACAATGTCCCTCACTGTGCAGCCATCCATTTATTACTTCCTGTTCCGTTAAATAACCCATCCCAATATTTTCTGCATAATTGGTCCACTGATACCCTTCTTTTTCCATTCTTTCTCCTACGCCGGATCCATCAGTGCCTATATGGCTCAAATATTTATTATTGTTCATATCCATACAATGTTCAAAAGCCGCTTTTTCCAATTGTTCATTCCATTGTAATGGAGAAGCTGATGAATATGTGACACTGCCACAGGTGCATCCTTTTTGCCTGACCTGATTGATCAATTTCAATAACAATTCTTTATTTATTTTAACCTGATCAAAGCCTGATAATTGCTGGCGGTAATTTGTAAAGCTATTGAATGGGTAAAATAGCAGGGAACTAACTAAAATCAATATTTTCATAATTCTTCAAGCTATCTGTAAAACTTATGTTCTTATCTGTTATTGTGCAGTTATAGTTAATTATAGTTATTTAAATGCTTTTAAGTAGTATACAATTCAAGGTACCCTTTCATTTCGTACTGATATTGTTTGGCAATTGCTTTTGCTTCTTCAGCAAAGTCTTCTTTTGAGGAGGCGTAAATTATAGCCCTGCTTACATTTACCAGAAGTCCGCAATCATCTATCATGGCTTTTTCGGAAATATCTTTCAGACTGCCACCCTGGGTGCCTACTCCAGGCACCAGGTAAAAATGCTGCGGAGTTATTTTTC
>JBJMLT010000287.1:0-5043 GCA_045805165.1 Flavisolibacter sp. | reverse complement strand
TCAAAATATAAATAATGGGATTTGAACAATACCACGAACCTCCTGATGAACTATCAGAGGATACCAGAACTTTTGCACGTATGATAGTTTCTTTAACCGAAGAGGCTGAAGCAATAAATTGGTATGAACAGCGAATTTCTCTTGAAAAAGATAAACAGGCTAAAGCCATAATGCAGAATGCCCAACAGGAGGAATTTAAACATTTTGGAATGGATCTTGAATTTTTATTGCGCAAAAAGGAAAATTGGCGAAAAATTTTAAAGGATATTCTTTTTCAAAAAGGAGATATTGTTAGCCTTGGAGAAAAAGGAGAAAAAGAGGTTGATTAACTTAATGTTATCTGATAAGCATTACAGTTCCTTTTTGGTCAGAATTTTTACCTGTGTCCCTATCCCTGAAATGTAAAAACCAAATATAAACTCCGGAGGGCTGCGCTTTACCTTGAAAGTTACCATCCCAGCCAGATTTCCATTCTTTTGTTTCAAACACAAGCTGTCCCCATCTGTTATATACCTTAAATTCAAGGTTTTCTGCCTTAACGGCATTTAAAGGATGGAAAAAGTCATTTCTGCCATCATTATTCGGAGTAAATGCACTTGGTACCGCTAAAAAACAACTACTATAGATTTTTATGGTCTTCTGTGCCGTTTTCTGGCAACCTAAACTATCTGTAATAATTAATTGAACATTAAAAGGAGTCGTATTTGCTGGAGCTCTGTATGAATGGCTTGGCGTCTCATTAGTGTCTGAAGAGCCATCTCCAAAAGACCACTGGTAGTTAATGATCTTCCCTAATGAATTATTAGTAAATTTTATAGGATCATTCGGACATTCATCGTCAAATGAAGTAAAGTCTGCCTTTAATAAATTATCTAAATTGATAACTTGATTACTGGAATCAGAACACAAACCATTGGTAACATGTAATTGAATTTTTTTCTGATTAAATAATTGATAGTAACCTATGGCATTTTGTTGGCTTGAATTCTGATTTTCATCTAAATCCCAGTTATATTTATTAATAGCTGTTCCATTAGTATTTGTAAATACAACTGTATCAGTTATGCAGCCATAATGGATTTCGTAAGTGAATGAAGCATCTACAGGCTCTTTTACCTCAAATGTAATTGCCGATCCTTCAGGTGTTTCTTCACTGCATTCATCAAGTAGGGTATTTCCGTCGGTACCTTTTTTTAATGTAATGGTATAATTTCCAAATTTGGAAATAGGTTGCTGTAGATTAATTACAATTTCGTTAGATAGTAAGGAGCTGCCACTGCAGTTTCCATAAGCATTCGTAATAGAGCTTGAAAATGGTCCTGTGATAGTAAAATCACTTCCGTTTGCTGCAACAGTTGAACAAAGTATTGGCTTTTTAAAATGTAGCCAAAGTTGCCTTGGCGAGCATTTTACTGGTTCAAGGCTGTCCATCGGGGTTGGCTGCCTGGCCAAAATGGTAAAATTCACATTGTCATTTATCGGAATACTGTTATCGCAAATATCTTTAATTGTATTTCCATCAGTTCCATTTTGAGCAAAAAGAGTATAATTTCCAGGAGACAAAGCCGATCCTAAAGTTAGCTCTAAAGAATCTGTATCAAATCCGTCAGCACATCCAAATCCGGTCACGCCGGTAATAGTTGCAGTTCCGGAACCTAAATAAAAATCAGATCCGTTACCTGCTATACTGTTACAACGCATATGCTTGTTTAGTTTAACATATAATCTATCTCCCCCGCAAGATGAAATTGCCTGGCTTATATGTGGTGGTGTGGAATCTGTTATAACCGCAGTGCCTCCTCCAAATGAAAGATTATATCCGCTTTGGCTTTGAGTAAAATGACTGATTAGTAATAAATAATTGTGGTTAACCAATACGTTTGGCATTTTACTGAATAGATCCTGGCCAAAACCCGCACATACAAATTGCTTGGTTCCTGCAGACGAAGCTCCGGTTTTACCGGATTCACCACTCCAGTTTGAAGAAACTACTAATTTGCCGTTTACATATATATCATCCGGACTCTTTCCGGTTATATCATATAATTCCCAATCATAATCATCTCCTAGATCTTTGGGGGTTATTAAAAAGCCCAGTGTTCCGGATTGAAAGCAGGTAAATTTATAGTAATAAGGATTTACATCTCTTACTCCATCTGCAGAACAGGCAGGGGAAGGTAAAATCTGGCCATCACACAAAGGCACAGTGGTTTGAGAAAATACGCTTGTGCCGCAAACTGGAAATGCAGTAGAAGGACTTTGCCCGGGATTTGGACATCCTTGCGTAAGTGCCTGGTTCCACATTGTGATTAGGCAGAAAATGGCAGCAATTTTCCTCATTGATTAAGATCGGACTCCAAAATAGTAGTAATGATCCAACATTTCACTAAAATGCTGCAATCGCTTTTTGTAATTTAATGCTAAAGCTGCCTTTCACTTTTGATATTTAGAATGCTTGTGAAAATTTGACACTTTTAGTCTGCTTATTTGTTCATTATAGAATTGTTTACTGAAATAATGATATGATAACCTGAAATTTTTTCAGGTTATGACCTTATGGCACATTATTAGCCTACCTTTGCACGCCTGACTTAAGTCAGCTCTCCTTAATTTTTCATTTAAACCAAAAATTCATAAACGTATGGCTAACAAGGTGAATTATGAGCTCTATGACGATAGGGTTCTTATCAAACCAGCAGCAGCAGAGGAAAAAACTGCCGGTGGTATTATTATTCCGGATACTGCAAAGGAAAAGCCTCAAAAAGGTACAGTAGTAGCAGTCGGAACTGGTAAATATGCTGAACAAACGGGAACATTGATTCCTTTAAAGCAGAAAGTAGGTGATACAGTTCTGTATGGAAAATATGCAGGAACTGAAGTTAATGTTGATGGCGAAGACTATTTAATTATGAGATCTTCCGATATTCTCATGAGAGTTTCTTAATGACAAATTTTTTAAAAATTTAAACTAGGATAAATTATGGCAAAACAACTGTTTTTCGATACAGAAGCCCGTAACAGAATGAAAAGGGGCGTAGATGCATTAGCAAATGCAGTTAAGGTTACATTAGGCCCTAAAGGACGTAACGTGGTGATCGAGAAAAAGTTCGGTTCTCCATCTGTTACAAAAGATGGTGTAACTGTAGCTAAAGAAATAGAGCTCGAAGATGCAATTGAAAATATGGGTGCTCAAATGGTAAAAGAAGTAGCATCTAAAACCGCCGATGTGGCTGGAGATGGAACTACTACCGCCACAGTTCTTGCTCAGTCAATTATTACTGAAGGCTTAAAGAATGTTGCTGCAGGAGCAAACCCAATGGACCTTAAAAGAGGTATTGAAAAGGCCGTTAGGGCTGTTGTTGAGAATCTTCGTTCTCAATCTCAGACTGTTGGTAACGACAATAAGAAAATTGAGCAGGTAGCTACGATCTCTGCTAATAATGATAGTGAAATAGGTAAGCTTATAGCTCAGGCTATGGAAAAAGTTTCTAAAGATGGTGTTATCACTATCGAAGAAGCAAAAGGAATTGAAACTACTGTTGATGTTGTAGAAGGTATGCAATTTGACCGTGGTTATATTTCTCCCTATTTCGTTACTAATAGCGAGAAAATGGAAGCAGAGCTCGATAATCCTTACATTCTGATCTATGATAAAAAGATCAGTAACATGAAGGATGTATTACACATTCTTGAAAAAGTGGCTCAACAAGGCGCTCCTCTTTTGTTAATTACAGAAGATCTGGAAGGCGAAGCCTTGGCAGTTTTAGTAGTTAATAAATTAAAAGGTGTTTTAAAAGTTGCAGCCGTTAAAGCTCCTGGATTTGGAGATAGAAGAAAAGAAATGCTTCAGGATATAGCTGTACTTACAAAAGGCACTGTCATATCTGAAGATCAGGGTTACAAGCTCGAAAACGCTACTCTGGAATATTTAGGTAGAGCAGAACGCGTTGTGATCGATAAGGACAATACAACCATTGTAGGTGGAAGAGGGGAGAAAGATTCAATTGTTGCTCGTATCAATCAGATCAAATCCCAGATAGAGAATACCACGTCAGATTATGATCGCGAAAAATTGCAGGAACGCCTGGCTAAATTAAGCGGTGGAGTTGCTGTTCTTCACGTTGGTGCTGCAACAGAAGTGGAAATGAAAGAAAAGAAAGACCGGGTGGATGATGCCCTTCACGCTACTAGAGCTGCAGTTGAAGAAGGAATTGTTCCTGGTGGTGGAGTAGCCTATGTTCGTGCTATTAATGCTCTGACTAATATTGAAACTCCTAACGCTGACGAAGCTACTGGGGTTCAGATCGTTCGCCGTTCATTGGAAGAGCCTCTTCGCCAGATTGTTGAAAACTGCGGAATTGAAGGTAGCGTAGTTGTAAATAAGGTTAAAGAAGGCAAAGGTGATTTTGGTTTCAATGCTCGTACCGAGCAATATGAAAACCTTATTGCTGCGGGCGTAATTGACCCGACTAAAGTTACCCGCATAGCTCTTGAAAATGCAGCTTCTATCGCTGGTATGCTACTCACTACTGAATGTGTTGTAGCAGACAAGCCAGAACCTAAGAGCTCTGCTGCTCCGGCCGGTATGCCAGGTGGCATGGGTGGCATGGACTATTAAATCAATATACCAATTTGATAATTTGCCATTGTGCTAATTATCTATTTTATAAGAACCCCATTGGTCAGATGGGGTTCTCTATTTTAATTGAATCATTATAGATTGTGTAACTAATACACATCGGCACATTTGCATATTGTCATATTATTTTTTTTCTTTTTGTTAAAATATTTTATGTAACTTGAAGGTACCACACTGTTTCCTACGTTAACGTCTTTTTGGCCCTGTTCTTGTAAACATATCTATCCCTTTGAATATTCCAATTATCAATCACTCTTAAAGCCAATTGTATGTTTGCAAAAATGTTTAAATGGATCAAAACAAGATTGGTCCAAATTGGGAAAAAAGGAAAAAGTGGATTTGATAAGGATAATCCGTTTTTAATTCTTTAAATTTGGGTAGTGCTTCTTGTAGTGAAAGATTTT
>JBJMLT010000286.1:0-5671 GCA_045805165.1 Flavisolibacter sp. | reverse complement strand
TTGTCTGGGAACTGACTGAAATTACTGGATGCAAACAAAGTAACATTATACTTGAATGTTTTACTTAAACCGGTGATCTTCACATCTACAGTATCAGGACGTCCATAAATTCCAAACCAATAATGATCCTTTATGATCTCATCCGGATAAACGCCCGAATTATTTCCCGTTACTGCACCAAAGCTTTCTGTACTCCAGGAAGTAGTCTGGAATGCTAATCCTATTGGCGTAGTATTTCCGTTAAGATCTGTCAGATTTGTCGAAGTAGGAGTAGATATGCTGTTCCATGGAGATGGAGCAGGATAGCTGTATGGATAGTTTCGTACGCTTGCCTCAACTGTACTGGTTACAGGGATATTATTGGTTGTTGTTAATACAAACGATTTTGTATCTGTGCCATTAGAAACGTCCGTTGCCGTTACAGAAATAGTAAATGTTCCAACATTCGCATACCCTGGTTGCAAATGAAGATTTCCGGTTCCATCAGCATTTGTTGTAATGGATACAAATGACGGCAGGGAAGAAGAAGACCAGTTTAATCCGGTTACACCATCAGGATCAGTAGCTGATAATGCAATATCCTTACCCGTTCCTGCTGGCATCGTAACATTCGCTAATGCATTGATCGAAGGCGGATAATTACTGTTAACTGTTAATGTGAAATTCTGACTGGCAGACCCGCCATTGTTATCAGTAGCTACCACCTGCATAGTGAATGTCCCTTGCTGTCCGTTCGGGTTGAACAATATCGTACCGTTTCCTCCACTGGAGGTAAATGATCCAAATGATGGAAGATTGTTTACAGTTAAAGTTATTATATCACCATCCGCATTGATCGTTGAAATATTTACTCCTCGCTGTGCATCATAACGCATGGTTACATTAGCGATCGGATTCAGGATCGGAGCTATATTCAGCGTTTTAGCGCTTCCTTCATTCGAGAAAGTTGAATTACCACCGATACCTTTCGAAAGAACTTTGTAATAATAAGTAACATTCGCATACAGGCCTGTATCTTGATAACTTACCTGAGTCCCGTTATTAGCTGGAAGGGATGAGATTAAACGATAGGTGCTATTATTGTTCGTTGACCTCCATAGTTCAAACCCTGTTTCATTGGAAGAATTATCATTCCAGTTGATGCTGATGCGTGAACTTGATTGCGCAGTTACTGTCAAATTTGTTGGAGCTGCCGGCGTAGAAGGAAGAACCATTGTGGTCGCAGCCGATTCTATAAATGTATTATTCTTTAGCGCAAGAATTTCTGACTGATTCAACGCATTATTGATGATCTCAAAATTATCTAGCCAGCCGGAAAAATTAGATCCGCTTGCGTTTAAAGCATTTGTACCTGTAGAGCCACCTATTCTCGATAATCCTGTGGTTGGTAAGATCGAATTGAATGGTAATGATGTATTGGAAACAGTTAATACGCCATTTATATATAACAGCAGAGAATTACCATTGTATACCAAAGCAATATGGTTCCATGCAAGACTATTGAATCGGGTAAACATCTTTATTCTGTTACTTCCACTCGCTATCCCAATATTCAAAGTATCTGTCGAAAATTGCATGGCAATTCCATTGTCACTGCCACCAATATCAAGTACCATCCTGTTGGATGTGGATAATGGTTTCATCCAGAATGCAATGGTTCTTGTTGAATAGGATTCCTGAAGGAACTTGTTTGTACTTGCAATGCTTAAAACAGCCCCATTGTTTTTCCAGGAATAAGAACCTTCTGGTGGACTTGCAGCGTCAAATAATGGAACACCTGCAGATAATGTTATGGTCTGGCCATTTCCACTGCTATCTGCATAACTGTTATTTAATTCCCATTGGGCTTCTATACCATTTTGTGTATATGAGGATTCACCGTAATTTCCAATAGCTCTGATCTTATAATAATATTTTGTAGATGCAGAACAGGTACTGTCAAGGTATGAATTCGCATTTGCAGGCAATACGGCTATCGCATTATAATTTCCATTTAAGGTTGTTGATCTGTAAATTTCATATCCTGTTTCATTAGAACTATTATCTGTCCAGTTTAATTGAATTTTATTATAAGCAATTCCAATAGCTTTTAAACTTGCAGGCGCCAAAGGTGCAATCCCTGCAGGAGGAACAAAATCAGTAAAGGCAGAATCAGGAATAACAGTTCTTGTTGGTATTCCCGCCGCAGAACATGTCCAGTAAACATTCAGAGATTGATTACCACCTCCCTGGTAATAAGTTATCGCAATTGGATACATTCCTGGTGTAGGAAATGTATAGTTGCCACCCTTAATTACCGAAGCATGACTCCCATCATTATCCACTACAGGTGTAGCGGTATAGCTGTATTGGCCAATGTATAATCGGCTTCCATCATCTGAACTGGTTTCAAATAAATAAGTACCTGCTTTCCGTATGCTTATAAATCCCTGCCATAAAAAGCCATAAGAGCTTTGTACCTGGCGTAAGCTTATATCAACATTATTGCTGTATCCTGAATTTACAGGTGTCAATGCATTGAAATCTGGAAGTTTACTCCAGCTCCCTTCATAATATTTCCAGGTAAGTCCTGCATTTTTTGCAACACCTGTAACCTGGTTACTTTGAGTTGATATATTACCTGTAAGATCCTGTGCTTTTACATAAAAATTATAGGTAGCAAATGAATCAAGGTTATTAACAACAAACTGATAATCGTTCGTTGTATAAGTTCTAACCCCATTTACATAAATAATGTATTTTCCAATGCCAACGTCATCTGATGAAGCATCCCAAACAAGCGTAATTGAGCTTCGGGTACTGAAAGCAATCCGTAAATTCCCTGGTGCTGTTGGTGGCTGTGTGTCCGATTTGGTTACAACACTTACTTCTGAGCTCAAAGGTCCTGCACCATTATTGTTTACAGGACGGATGATATAATAATATTTAGTATTCGGACTTGCAGTTGCATCCAGGTAAGAAAGATTGTCTGCTGGATTTATTTGTACTAAAGTATAAGGTCCTCCAGCATTTGTGCCTCTGTATATTTCAAAACCTGTTTCATTATATTGAGGGGTAGGATTATCACTCCAATCCAATTGAATTGAAGTATTCGACTGTGCAATTGCAGTAAGATTACTTATTTTGTCTGGTACATTTGTACCGTTGGCGCTGATTACAGTAAATGGTGCGGAAAAACTGCTGCTGCAACCATATTGCTCTGTAACTTGAACTTTATATTGACCTACTGGTGCATTATAAATATTGGAATTTCCTACAACCACATTATCATTTACTCTTCTCCATTCATAGCTTACATAATTATTTGGTACCATCAATGGCACAGTGTTGTTTCCATCCGCTGCAGGTAATACCGTACTGAAGGTTCCGTTCACTTGAATAGGAGGAGTTACAGTTGCTGTTTTGATGGATATAACTACAGGTGTTGGAGACCATGCAGACCAATTGCTGGTAGCAGTTCTTTTAAAGTGAACACTATACGTTCCTATCTGCTTTACAATTAAGGTGCTTGATGTAGCGCCTGGTATGATTACTCCATCCTTTTGCCATTCATATGCATAAAATCCATCCTGCACTCCTAACTTGGCATTTATAGTATCGTTAGCGCAAAACTGTGTTCTTCCAAAATAAACAAGAGGATTAGCCTTATGTGTAGTACTTAGATATGGAAAATAATCCGATCGGTTCCAGAATGAGCTCCAAACACTATGTCCTTGATCAGGATAAAATGTCTGTCGTAAATTTCCTCCCAATCGTTTAAATGCATTAAAAACCTGTGTTGCTGACGCAGGGTCGGGATTAATATCCAGTCCGCCATTGGCAACCCATACCGGTATTGTTACATATCTTGGAAAATAAGCTGTATCCTCAGGCCTTGCGGCAGATATAGGTATCAGGCTCGAAATATATTTGCTAAAGTCAGCGCAGAATGGCCAGTCGCCTTGCGCCCCTGCAGACAGTCCGCTTAAAGTTACTCTGTCTATATCCGCTTTCACATATTTCGCCATGGAATCGATCAAATCAGCGACAGCCCCAAAATAAGCATTCATGTAGCCGGTCTGATTTTGAGGGTACAATAAAAAACCATCAAATGTTCCATCGTCAACTCTTAACCCATGTTGCTGACCTCCCCATAATAATGATTGATCGTTATCCCAGATCGGACCTCTTTCACCTAATCCATGAAAAAAAATAAAAACTGGATATGTTTTTCCATCTGCTGCACCTGTATAAGATTTAGGAAATTTTAACCGGAATGCCATTCCTTTGAAATAGTAGCACTTATATCCTGCTGTAAATGTATTCCACGATAATTTTTTAGTGTGTCCCCATTTCGACATTCTGCCCCATGCGGGAGCTGTCGGCTGGTAAGTAGAAGTAAATAGTATTTCAGGGTCATTCGGATCCAATACGCCAGCTTGCGAGAAAGCGCTTGAACATAAGATGGTCAATAGGGCAGTTACCAGGTAAATTCGTTTCATGTTCGCGGAATAATTAGCTAATTAATTTCTTGATCAGTTCAAGGATTTATGGATTTGCGATTTCTGCAAACGATTATTGGAGAATATTTGTGGAATTTCGAAAAGGAATAAGGAAACTGAGGTAGTATTCGTAAAAATCCGTATAGCGGTAAAGATACCCCTTTTTTTAAATCCAAAAAATGATATTTGCATCACCAAATCAAAAAACAACAATGTCTTCAATTCTTTTTAAGTTATTATATTACAACGCCTTACCAAATACCTGATGAATTTGAATGCTATTGATATCCTATTCATAGTGTCGGTGTTTATTGTATTTTACTCGTATGTAGGATACGGAATTTTACTATATATCTACCTCAAACTGTTCTCATCAATAAAAAAACCATACCCGGCCAACTTTTATCCTCCTGCCACCCTGATTGTTGCTGCTTATAATGAACATGATTTTATAGAAAAAAAGATCAGTAACTCGTTATCCCTAAAATATCCTAAAGACAGGCTTTCTTTAATATTTATTACAGACGGCTCTACAGATGGCACCCACGAAATAGTAAGAAAATATCCGGAAATAAAGCTTCTTCACCAGAATGAACGGCAAGGCAAAACCGCCGCGCTAAACCGGGCTATGACCTTTGTAAATACTCCTATAGTAATTTTTACAGATGCTAATACTTTACTCAATGAAAATAGTATCCTTGAAATTACAAGGCATTACTATAATGAAAAAGTGGGTGGAGTCGCAGGCGAAAAAAAGATTATTAGTAATTCCGCTTCCTCAGCAGAAGCCGGAGAAGGTATCTACTGGAAATATGAATCCTTTCTTAAAAAGCAGGACTCTGATTTCTATACAGTTGTAGGAGCTGCAGGTGAATTGTTTTCTATCCGTACAGAATTATTTGAAACACTTAATGAAAATGTTTTACTTGATGATTTTATTATTTCCCTTCGTGTTTGTGAAAAAGGTTACCGCGTAGCTTATGAACCAAATGCCTATGCCATGGAAACTCCTTCCGCATCCATTAAAGAAGAACAAAAAAGAAAGATCCGTATTAGCGCAGGTAGTATTCAGGCTATGATAATGTTGAAGTCGCTTCTTAATCCTTTCAGGAATCCTAAGCTTTTCTTTCAATACATATCTAATAGTGTGATTTTTTTTTATCTGTTTAGGGTAGTTTTGGATTTTTTAT
>JBJMLT010000285.1:0-2451 GCA_045805165.1 Flavisolibacter sp. | reverse complement strand
GGTATTGGTCCATTTAACACCAATAGGATTTGCAGGTTCATCATACATACCCCAAAAGATATAGCTGAAATTGTGTTCAGAAGCACTCCCTTCAGCAATCCTCACATCTTTTCCAATAAAGAATTTATGATGCTGATAGACCAGGGTGTCATTTTTAAATAATATTTTTTGGGAATTACTCGTAAAAGGAATAAGGCAAATAATTAAAATAAACTTTAGCATGGGCTGACCTTGTATGAATATTAAAATTGACTCCTGGTAAATTCATTCTTTTTTTTGTTGGTCAGCAATAATTTGTGATAAGCAGCTATTAGTCTAATTGACCGGCAAAAGCAACAAAAATCTAAGTTCATTTTTGGAAGCTGTTCCTCATTCAAACGTCAATCATCTTAGAATCATTTTTTAAAATATTAAGATCCAATAACTTATAAACTCTTTGGATATAACCGTTCAGCCCTGGCATAATTTTTTCAATAATTGGATTACCGTATCTAATAATCAAAATGAAAGGCTCCCTGGCTCATTCTGAGACCGGAGCTTTTTCATTTAATGAATAATAACTCTAATTTCTCCTCAATTTTTGAAAATCTCTTTTCATTATTTTACATCGGCCTTTATTTCTATGTATCCTACATTTGTTTAACTATAAAAAAATGTTTCAGGAATTATGAAAAAAATCTTGGCTTCTTTTTATTTAATTTCTTTTTTAATTACTTCCTATTCTTCTTTTTCTTCAGATCCCGGGAAAAAAACAAAACCCCATAACTCCGGTCAACCAACCCTTTTAAAATTGCCTTCAGGTTTTAAAGCGCTTGTTTTTGCAGATAATCTGGGACATGCACGACACATGGCTGTAACCTCTACCGGAGATGTTTACGTAAAGCTGGAAAGATTAAAAAATGGTAAAGGCATTTACCGTATACATCAATCTGCCGCTATAGGAAAAGTAGGTCCAATGACCGGTTTTGGAAATTATATAGGTACTGGTATTACTATAAAGAATGGATATTTATATGCAAGCTCAAATACTACCGTATATCGCTACAAATTAGGTTCTAATGGAGATGTAGCCAATCCCGATAAGCCTGATATCATAGTTTCTGGTTTAACAGATATGGGCCAGCATAACTCAAAATCTATTGTACTTGATAATGAAGGAAATATTTATGTAAATGTAGGTGCCCCCTCAAACTCTTGCCAGGTGGAAGATCGTACTAAAGGATCTCCGGGCCAGGATCCATGTCCCATATTAGAATATGGTGGAGGCATTTGGCAATTCAGGGCAGATAAGTTGAATCAAACTATGAAAGATGGATTTCATTACGCGTCAGGGATACGTAATGTTGTTGGCCTGGATTGGAATAATTCAGTTAATGAACTATACGTTATGCAGCATGGTCGCGATCAGTTGCATGATAGCTGGCCCGAATTATTTAACGATTCTGCCAGTGCTGAATTACCGGCAGAAGAAATGCTATTAGTTAAAAAAGGTTCCAACTTTGGTTGGCCTTATTGCTATTTTGATCAATTCCAAAATAAAAAGGTGCTTGCTCCGGAATATGGCGGAGATGGTAAAAAACAAGGCAGATGTGAAAGTGTTCCAAAGCCATTGGTAGCGTTTCCAGGCCATATGGGGCCTAATGGACTATTGTTCTATACAGGAAAAATGTTCCCTGAAAAATACAGGAATGGAGCTTTTATTGCTTTTCATGGTTCCTGGAACAGGGCACCCCTAAACCAAAAAGGATTTTATGTTGTTTTCGTTCCTTTTAAGGACGGAAAGCCAAATGGGAACTGGGAAGTATTTGCTAATGGATTTGCAGGAAAACAAAATATAACTTCTCCCGGACAGGCCGCTCACAGGCCATGTGGATTAGCCCAGGGTCCGGATGGCGCTATTTATGTTTCAGATGATGTAAAAGGCACTATCTGGAAGATCGTATATAACGGTAAATAACATTTATAATCTTAGTGAAAATGATCAAATATTTGTTGACGGCTTTTATTTTATTGCCAATATTTATTTATGCCCAGGTAAAAAAACAAAAGATCGTTCATAAATCCGTTACAGTAAATAAGACATCGCTTCAGGCATCAATACTAAATGGCAAAACCGTGTATGCGGCTAATTGCCTTACATGTCATCAGGTCGATGGTTCCGGAGTCCCAAATTTGAATCCACCATTAATAAGAACAAAATGGGTTTTGGGTGATAGATCAGTTCTTATAAAACAGGTGCTGAATGGTTCAAAGGGAAAAATAGAAATTGATGGCGAAAGTTTCCATAATGTTATGCCTCCTCTTTCTAAGCTTACAGATCAGCAAATAGCTGATGTTATTACCTATGTAAGAAATTCATTCGGAAACAAAGGCAGTATTGTAACTCCGCAACAAGTTAAGAGCATCCGTGATAAAACAGCCAAACCTTAAACTCCCAAACCAATAAATGAG
>JBJMLT010000284.1:0-6648 GCA_045805165.1 Flavisolibacter sp. | reverse complement strand
TAAACATTAAAGAAAAGCTGCCTGCCATAATAAAAGAGTTTCCTGAGAACTACGACTTCCTGGTATTATATGATGAATGGAGGCGCGGCAACGTTCAGCTGAACTGCTATAGCATTTTAGACAGCCTGGTTGTATTACCAAATGGAGATGTTCCTATTTGTCAGCACCTGGATGTATTAATAGGAAATGTATTTACCAATACGCTGGATGAAGTATTCAATGCACCGCAAACAGTAAAAAAGCAGGAGCATTATGTTAAGAACTGCAATGCCTGCTGGATCAATTTTCATAGAAAATACGATGTTATACTTTACCGCAATTTTGAACGCTTCTTTGGTCCTTTGGTAACCAGCAAAATGCTAGGCTATTACTGGTGGGAAAAAGAAAAGAAGAAGACCTATAAGCAAATGATTCAATCCTGATACAAAGAACATGGCGCAAACCATTCTAATTGCAGGAGCCAGCTCCGGACTGGGCAAACAATTATGTGAATTGTATGCAACTGAAGGTTGTAAAGTCGGCGCTATAGGAAGAAGAGAACATTTACTTGAGGAACTTTATTCGAAATACCCGGATCATATAGTACCATTTACTTATGACATTAGCAGAGATGATTGCATTGAAAGGATCAATCAATTTATTGAACACCTGGGAGGGATCGATATATTAATTGTTACTGCGTCTATTGTGAGATTTAATCCTGATTTTTTATATGAACTTGAAAAGAATATCATTGATATTAACATAAAGGGATTCACTTCAGTAATAAATGCAGGCTACCATTATTTTCTGAAAAAAGGGAAAGGCCAAATTGCAGGCGTTACATCAATAGCTGCTGCAAGAGGAAACCGTACAACGCCGGCATACAATGCAACAAAGGCTTACCAATCCAGCTATTTAGAAAGTATTCGTTTACGATTACTGGAGGAAAATAAAAACATAATTGTTACAGAACTTATTCCCGGTTATATGGAGACAGAAATGGCCAGAGGTGACCGGTTGTTTTGGGTTGCTAATATTAAAAAATCCGGACTGCAGGCAAAAAAGGCTATAGACCATAAAAAACGGCGAGCATATATTACCAGACGCTGGCAGGTTATTTTTATTCTCTACAAGCTTATGCCTTCTTTCCTATATACGCGGCTTATAAATTCAAAAATAAAACTTCAGAAAAGGCATTGAATACAAAGCGCTCAAAGTATTGGTATCAGTTGCAACCATACTTTCTACTTCTTCTTGCGGCCATTGTGGCTTATCTGCCAGTAAGCTTTATGCTCTATAGTTTGAAGAATGATATTGCAGGTCTGGAGCTTCCCATTAATTATTTTTTAAGCGAATGCATACATAATGGCATAGAGCCTTTTTGGCTCAATACGTGGGCCATGGGATTTCCACTGGAGGGAATTATAACGTGGAGTATTTATAGTCCGGTTGCTTTATTTTTCTGCGGTCTATTCCATTATTCCATTTACACTTTGCATATTGAATTTATTTTCTTTATCGCTTTATGCGGCTGGAGCTTCTACTACTTACTGAAGAAGCATTTTTTACAGGATAGAACCTTAGCTATGCTATTGTCCCTCTCCTATATGCTTTCAGGATTTAATGTTGCCTCTTCACAATGGCTTTTATATATAACAGCAGTGGCTTTTTTACCATTGATCGTTTGTTTTCTTTTAGATCTGTTGAAATATCCAGGTTGGCGAACCAGCTTATTGTTTACCGTAACAGCTTATACAGTTATAACCAGTGTATATGCAGCCTACAGTGTAATATTTATTTATTTGCTGGCAGGAATAAGCTTATGGCATATAAGCAGAGAGCTTACTTTAAAGAGACCTGTAAAAAACCTTCTAATCTTTTTAAGCTTTAGTGTTCTGTTAATAATTTTACTAAGCTTACCCGCGATAATTGGAACCATAGATGAAATGCATAAAATCAATCGCGGCACGCCTATTTTAGCTAATAAAGAATTTTTTAATTCCAATTATTTGCATCCGATGGGCTTATTAAGCCTTGCAATTCCATTCTCAATATTAAAAATGCAATGGGTGAATACTGAGCCCACAATGCTGAATATTTATATTGGATTGCTGCCTCTTTTACTTTTCCCAACGGCTGTAAAAAATTACATTAAGGAAAGAAACAAAACTTCTTTTATAGTCGCATTTTTAATTGTAATATTCTTATTGATCTCATTTGGTGAATTAACACCAATTCGGAGCTGGCTGAATTTGCTCCCTGGCTTTTCTTATTTCCGTAATGCTGGGTTGTTTAGAATATTCGTCATTTTCTTTATACTAATTTACATAGGCAGGGCATTTCGTACTATTAATTGGAATGAATTTTTTGAACTTAAAAATTCAAGATCATTATTAATAAATAACGCCATTGCCATTCTTATATTCTGCCTTCCATTTTTAGTTTATCACCTCAGTGCTTACAGTCAATTGATACATAATAGTACAGTAGGATTTAAATATGCCATACAGGCTATGGATCAAAATCAGGGTTTTTTTGTGAGTGCTGCTTTGCAGATAATATTATTGCTATGCCTGATAATTTGTTGCCTTGGTAAAAACAGAAATCTCTTTTTATTCATGATCGGTATTGATCTGGTCCTCAATACCCTTATTTGTACGCCGTATTTATCTGTAAGCAGTTACAGTGTGAAAGACGTAAATGAAATATTAGGCAGTGTGAAAGGCTTTCCGGTACAATCAAAAAATTTGGGAGATGTAACTACCAGCTATTCTATAAATGGAGCAATTTGGTATAATACCAATGTGTATAAGAAAGAAGTGTCATCGAATGATTCTTATTTTGGTCCGCTTATGCTCACTGATTTTATTTTACCCGATACATCGTCGCAAGTTTATTATGCGCATCCGATTGTTTATGGAGAGAATGGGAATGTTAGAGTATTAAAGCAGAAGCCCAATTATGTTTCTGCAATTGTTAATACTGCAGATAGTATGAATGTTTACTTTCTGCAAAATAATTATCCGGGATGGAAGGCAAATTGGAATGGAGAGCAGGTAGCATTATTAAAAGGAGAAACGGGAGGAATGAAGGTGAAGGTGAAAGGGAAAGGTGTAATTGAATTTTATTATGAAAGAACATGGTTTATCTGGATGGTGGTTTTGATTCATGGATTTGTTTTTGGAGTGATGATAGTATTATGTATTAGAAATTTGGGAATGGAAATAAAGAATAGGAATTTGGAATTGGGAATTAGGAATGTGGGGAAGAAGGATATTGAAATAAAAAGCCAAACAAGATAAATTCGACGCAGACCTTATTATTATGATGAAAATCTTAAGATGTAATCTATGTTGTAGGTCTTCATCATCTTCAATTGAATCTAACTGGCATTGTTAAAGCTATAGTTACAATATATATTTTAGATATTCTAAATATACAAATAATTAAAGGGGTTGATGTTTTCACTTTTGAATAATCAAACAATACTTAAAAATTCCTTCTAGTTACTGGTCACTTGTTCATATGTATTTTTCAACCCTTCAATAATATGAAATAGAACTTTAGATAAGTTTCGTTATTAATAAAATATTAAGGAATCCATTATTTTTAAAGTGAAGAGAATATAAAATTGGAGTTGGTAATTTACATCCTTCAATTGAAGTGTTATATGTTATACTTATTTTCAATTAATTTTTGTAAAGTTTAAAGAGGATGCCGATTTATAAATATAAATTTTCTTTTACAATCTGGGTTTTTGACCGATATATAGATTGGATTGAGTAATCATTATTATCTTAAAGCACTCTATCTAAATTTTCTTGAAATCTCCTCTCAACTTTTTTCCTCATTGAATAATTCTTAACCTGTTTTTGGATATTATTAACTAATTCCATAGTATTAATTTTATTTGCAGTTATAAAATAGTTTTTGTTGCAATTTTTCGTAATTTTTAAAGTATAATATCCAACTTTTGACGAATCAACTTTTTGAACGAGATTAGAATTCATAATTAAATCTTCAATTTTAAGAAATTCAGCCTTAGTAATTTTATATGCTACACCGAATATTAAAGATTTTTTATTGAAAGTATCGAAATAAAATAATACTGTCGGAATTGGTTTATTGACGATCCCTCCGTAATCTATTATCACAGAGTTTTTTTCTACACAATTATAATTACTGTTAAATAAAAAGAGAGAAATTATAAGATTAAAAAAGCCATTAAACATTTTATAATTATTTTGTTAGTAATTTATAATGCAAACTTTGCGTAAGATTCATTAGCAGAGTTTATTAAAGTAGTTTGAAAATTTGAAGGATCTTTTACGGCAATATTTGATTTAATTAAAGATATTTCACCATTAGTTTTTGTAAGAGTAAAACCATAAATCAAGGTAATTAAATTTTCATAAATTCCTTTATTATCCATACCAACTATTTTTGAAAAGATTGGCGTTAAAAATGTAATAGGACTAGTTATGTATGTTGTGAGGAATAAAATATTTTGAACCAACATAAAAAAGGATTTACAGAAAAATTCATCCTTTCCTGTAAATCCTTTAAATCTCTTAAAATCCTGGTTCTACCTCATTAAATACATTTTACCATATCCTTTAACAAAGAACTTGTCTGTATTATCAGTATCTGATGTATACTTATCCAACGACTTCCCGTTAAGATTAGTTACTACATGGTACAAATAAACACCGTTCCCTAACTTCTGTCCATACTGGTCTGTTCCATCCCACTTGAATTCAGTAATATTTCTACCAATATGAAGCGGACCTAATTCTTGCTTCGTTATTTCACGCACTACTTTACCTGTTACAGTAAGGATCTGGATCTTAATATTCTGAGGCACTTCACTACCCGTTACTGTAAATACAAATGCAGTAGATGTAGTAAATGGATTCGGATAGTTCAGCATGTTAGAAATCATTGGCTTGTTAATAACATTGAATGAAACTTTGTATTCAATATTACCAGCGCTATTTTGACTCATATCCTGTCCGCTCACGATCAATTGATATTCTCCATCCTGTGTAAAATAGGGCTTGAATATCGCCTGGGCTGCATTACCTGAACCTTTACCTGGTGTTTGTGCTGGCACAAACGTAAGCGTATCATTATCAAAATTGAAAGGGTGTAATGTACCATCCGGATATTTTACCTGTACTTTCAATACTGAAGGATCGCTCAATGTCAACCATTTCGCTTCATCTTTCAGATTTATAACAATATCAGGCTTCGCCGATACTATATCATGATTAAGAATGTGCACATTATCAAATGTTACATCCATAAAAGGATGCAGTGTATCAGGACGAACATAAAGCAACTTGAATATAAAATTATTCAAATGATATTGTTCGGGTTGATCATTGTCAGGATTCACTTCAACATAAACATTATTCATTCCCGCAAATAGTCTTGTATCCAACTGAAAGCGAATATGCACTGTATCGCCTGGATTCAATGGCTTTTGTCTAAATGCAGGTAAGGTATGCTGCACACCATTTCTATCAGTGATAATAATTTTCACTTTAAGACTATCGAAACTGGCATCGCTTATATCCTTGAAAGCTAATTGCAGGTCTACCGGTTCGCCAACATCCACTGTATCTTTCATTATGAAGAACATATTTGGCGCTACTGCTCCCTCCGGTGCCGGATCATACGTTACTCTCCAGTAACGCAACTGATAAGGAGTATAATTGCCGGTATCTTTTGTTCTTAAGTGGAATTGAATGTATGGGTATTGAGTTGCATTAATGGACGATATATCCAAAGCAGGCTGGCTTACGGATATATTATTGTATATAGTATCAGCAAGTCCATTTTGTTTTATACCTATTATATCAATGTTTACTTCATCATTTGAAGGTGATTCAGAAGGATTTCCGGCCCATTTGAATTGCTTCCATGCTTTTGCAGGACCAAATTGAGGGCTGGTAACAGTTCCTAAAGTATCCGGAGTTTTAATATCTGCTGCTAATGTCATAATATCATACATTCCCTGCGAGATATTATAAACAGGTTTAAATGACCCTCCTTTCTGATAAATGAAACCGAATGCCCTTGGAGTTGTAAAAGAATCCAGGTTAGCCATTCCTGCTGCTTTCAGTTTGTGATAAAGGTCATTATCATGACCATATAATGCAGTATCAGCTATCCAGTCATTTATAAATGCAGAAGTCTGGTAATTATTTAAAATATTTCGCACTACAACATAAGCACCAGCTGGTATGGAATCCATAAAATCCATTATCTGCTTCCTTGATGCAGAAGAAGCATAGCTATATTCTGTGTTATATTGCCTTCCTGGAGCACAGTTAGGCCCCCATGCATATATATTCTTAAATGAGCGAGGATCAAACACGTTAAATATTAAAGAATATCCAATACAGGCGCTTCGTATAAATGCTGCACCGTTAACACTTACAGTAAGGTCTCCCTCCTGGTTGGTAGCTGTAAAGAATACACCATTCTTAACAAACAAGCTATTTGTTACAGAATCGAATACCCAGTTCCTTGTATTTGATAAAATAATACCATTAGGATCTGAATCCAGGTGCTGAAAATAATGTGACTGATTATAACCAGGATCACTATTTGCCAGGTAAATGAATGATGATGAATTCCACTTCAACGTAGTTGTAGTAT
>JBJMLT010000283.1:0-2345 GCA_045805165.1 Flavisolibacter sp. | reverse complement strand
TAAATTTTCAAAACGTAAATATCAATAAGAACGGGTCCTCGTTCCCATTATTAATTGCGGGTAAGAACGGAGTATTGGACAATAAACCACCTTGGTATTTATTTGTGTGGAAGGAAGAAGAAGGTGGAGATAGATATGAGTTTGCAAAGCAATAACAAAGGTTTAAAAAAGTCTTTGATCTTGCTGGATGGTAACTATAGAGTTTAATACATATATTTTCTTGATCTATAAATCTTCCTCCGTAAAAATAATTTTGTTGATATATAAATATTGATATGAATGAAAAATAAGTATTTGAACACATGTAAACGATTTAATTTTTTGATGCCTATTCAAATAATCCCGATTCGGGTATTTATCATTTATTAAAGGAATATGGATCTAATTTTATTTCCAATGGAACTTTGACAGACATTATGAATCTTTATTTTGATGCGGTTAGTAAAGTATATGATATAATATAAATTATTTAAAAATATGCTGTTTCGAGTGCTATTAATTGCTTTACTTTTTCAATGCTGCAATTCTTACAAGAAAAAAGGAATAGCATATTCCAAGTTCTTTAAAGATGTAAAGATTTATTCATTAGAAGGCATAGGTGAAGTGAGATCTAATATATTTCCAAATATTGAAATAGTTGATTCATCAAATTATCGGATATTGAAATATCATATGAATAACAAAATGTTTATCACAAGAGCATATCACAAAGAAAAGAACTTATGGGTATGTCATATTTTTGAGAAAAGTGATACCGCTAATTTATATACTACAAGGATAATTTATCCAGACAAATTAATTGAATTAACTTATACGGATACTGTTAAACATAAAATATATGATGTTGGAATTTTATTAAAGGATACAATGGTGTATTTCCGAACATCGACCTCATATAATCGGAAATTAACTTTTAAAGATATACTTGACATTAAAAGTAATAATGCTTTTTCAATAAAGTTTTGGTACGATACAAGTGGGAAGTTCATTAAGTTTTTTAAAAGTTATAATGATTTACCAAATGGTCTTGAAAAGCCCCTTACATTTTGTTATCCGAAAAATAATAAATCCTTTTTTTGGTGGTATGAATCTTATTATTTTCAGGAATCAATACCTTGTAAATAATTGATGGTGAAGGTTATTTATCCTGGGAGTCATATACTACCTAAAATCGGGTCAATTTAAGATTGCGATTCTAGCAATAATTCATAACTTAAATAACGAAAGCTTACCATTACAACATCAAAATTCACAGAACAACATATCGTTATGCATTCAAAAAGCCAGATAAAGGAACCCGCCTAGCCTCCTGCTAATCCTTTAAATCCTTCAAAATCCTGGTTCAGACGCACACGACCTGGTTTATTACGCCGTGCAAAACAAAATAGTATACAAGGAAAAAATTTAAGCATCCAAAAAAAGCTACAGGTCACTGGCTGCTAGCCACCAGTATCCCCATAGCTTTAATAACACCTCCAACTAATTAATTTAAGTTGAATCAAATTTACTCTACGTAATCCTTATAATTCGGGTTAATCTGTAAACAATCAGCCGCACTGCTCCAAAGAAAATCGTAAATCGTAAATTGTAATTCGTAAATTGAATTACGCTTTCTCCACACTCACAATCCCAAGTGCATTAAATTCTCCATTGCTTAATAAATAGGCATTGCCATTCACAAACTGGTAAAATTGCACACCGGCGATTAGGAATAGGTGATAAAGACTGTTTGCGGAAACAGTAGTACCAAGATTCAACGCTAATGACGGAGTACTGTTGTAAGGCAGTAGTGCAGTTTCATTTGAATTTACCACATACTTACCATTTGCAAAATCAATTTCAGCGCCTGCTGTTACAATTTTGTAATGTGTCGTTCCTGCTGGAGCATCTATGCTTTCCACCGGTGAGAACGAAGGCACACTAATGCTCATATTTCCCGATGCCCTGTCAATGGAATCTATTATCGCAACCTTTAAGGTAGTAGATAAATGAGCACGATCATTAAAATTAAATCCTCTCAGTAATTGCACCTCCGCATTCATCATATTCCTCTGCCCCCTCACACTGATAGGATCAGATTTGATCGTTTTATACATCTCTTTTAAAAGCTTGCTTACCAGGTCCGGATCCTTGGCTTTTTGTATATACGGTAAAAATGTCTGACGCAAAAGCTTTCCTGCCTGAGATGCTTTTGTAAATTCCGCATTATTTTCGCGTGTTCTTACAAAACTGCTTTCAGTTTCTATTCTGCTTTTGGTAATACCAGCTTTACGTCTTACTAATAATCCATGTCTGGATTTATAAAATGTAAGATCTCCAATAGAGCCATTTAATTTGAAATTATC
>JBJMLT010000282.1:0-3038 GCA_045805165.1 Flavisolibacter sp. | reverse complement strand
CCTGACGGCCATTTCAGGTATTATGGTATTGATGGCTACAAAGATGCCGATGAATACAGCATACATTCAATAAGAGAATTGATTGACAATGCAGGCAAGGCTATAAAAGATAAATTGTCAACAGAACGACTATATCATTTTTATTAATTAACAATCAAAATAAAATTTGTTTTAATCCCAAGTAAATTCATTTTAATAGTTTATATTTATTATAGCTCATCATTTATCTGTCTTTACTCTTCTAAACCAGATTTTTACCCCACGGAATATACCTTGTGAACTCTCTGAATTAGGTCCTTTATTAGAAATTAAGATCTTATTGAAGCCCCATTTAGCCTGACCCTGGTGATTTATCAGCATGCTTCTCCATTTTAATTAATAAACCAAAAACTTCTAGTATGAAAAAAGCTCTATTTTTTACATTATCAACATTGTTGATCTCATTGGGAGCATTTGCACAATCCTGGAATATTACAGGCAATAACAATGCTACTCCTACTTCTATTTTAGGGAACACAAATGCAGTTCCTCTTCGACTATTTACCAAAAATGTAGCAAGAATTACAATTGACACCTTTGGATTTGTGGGCATCAATTCCGCCCATCCGGTTTCTACATTAGATGTACGGGGAACTCAATTTCTGAGCGGACAGTTAAAGTTTGGTACTGGTGCACATAATATTCAGTTTGCCAATCCTACAACTACAGCTAATAAGCCTATGATGTTGATGTTTGCATCGGGTACCACTAATTTACCAAGAATGGTTATAGCCCATTCACCCACCTTTACAAACTGGGGATTACAGTACGACGATGCACCTGATAAATTTAATTTTCTTGCTGGCGGAAATCCTGTGCTTACAGTTGACCTGGGAACCTGGAATGTGGGTGTAAGAACCACTACACCAGCATTCCCATTAAGTTTTGATAATAATCTGGGTGATAAGATTTCCCTTTGGGGTAATGCTGGAGCTCATTATGGATTTGGAATACAAGGAAGCACCCTTCAAATGCATACAGATGCAGTAGGAGCTGATATAGTATTTGGATATGGGGAAAGTAGTGCATTAACAGAAAATGTGAGGATGAAGGGAAATGGGGAAGTTTTCATTGGATCTTCTACAGCACCTGCTCCTTACCAGTTATTTGTAAAACATAATACTGGATTCGGTATAGGAATTCAAGCTGGTGGTTCGGCAACAGATTATTGGGAATTGTGGTCAGGAAGCGCTTTAAATTTGTATTATGATGGTTTTGCTCGCGGCTCTTTTAATCCTACCACAGGTGCTTACACTTCAGTATCAGATGCCAGGCTAAAAACTAATATAAAGCCAATGGAATCGGTTCTTGATAAAATCAATCAATTAAAACCTTCTTCTTATCAGTTTAAAGAGGTGAAAGATCAACAGTCCTATGATGGTTTTATTGCACAAGATGTCATGAAAATATTTCCAAATTTGGTAATTCATAATGTTAACAAAGAAAGGAAAGTTGATGTTTATACTATGGATTATTCAGGTTTTGGAGTTATTGCTATAAAAGGAATTCAGGAATTGCAAACTCAGATCAAGCAACAGAATGAGACTATTGATAACCTGCAAATACAGGTTCAAAAACAGCAGGTAATGCTTGAGCAAATGAAGACTATTTTGGATAAACTGGCACCTGGTCAATTCCAAAATGTAAATGCAGGCGCTTCTCTTCAGCAGAATTCACCTAATCCTGCAAGGACAGCGACCAGCATTGGATATAACATTCCTACAAATAATGGTTCAGCTCAGTTACAATTAATAGATAACCTGGGCAGGACAGTTAAAACCATACAGCTGAATTCTTCAGGAAGGATCAACCTGGACCTTTCTTCACTAAGCAGTGGAACGTATACTTATTCACTGGTTGTAGATGGTAAAGTAGTAGAAACAAAAAAATTAGTAAAAGCAAGTGAATAATTAAGATAGTAAGCCGTCCATTTTTTGCTTTGAAAGTAAGACCCGTCTAAAAAGGACGGGTCTTACATTTGTGACCCCGGAGAGACTCGAACTCTCGGCCCGCTGATTAAGAGTCAGCTGCTCTACCAACTGAGCTACGGAGTCATATACTATTTCATGGTTAATCTTAATTTTTCCTACCAGCAGCCTAAAAGTACTTATAATCCTATCATCCATTTATAGGGCATGCTTTTTATGCTTTCCTAAATCAAAAATATTAATATGCTTTGGCAAGGAAGACGAGAAAGTGATAATGTAGATGACAGGAGAGGAATTACAGGCGGGCACGTTGCTGTTGGCGGAGGTATTTTAGGAGTTATTGCCCTGCTTGTAAACTTTTTACTTGGTGGAAATGGTAATAATCAATTACCACTTCCAGACCAGAACCAACCATTAACTTCGGAAGAAAAAGCAAAGCAGGATAGTGAATCGCACTTTGTAAGAGTGGTGCTTGCCGATACTGAAGATATCTGGAGCCAACTTATGCAAAAAGCCGGCAAAAGCTATCCAAAACCAACTTTGGTACTATTTAATGGTTCAACCCAATCTGCCTGTGGATTTGCAAGCGCAGCTACAGGTCCTTTTTACTGCCCGGGTGACCAAGAATTATATATCGACCTTTCTTTTTATGACGAACTAAGAAACCGATTTGGAGTGCAGGGCGATTTTGCTATGGCCTATGTAGTTGCTCATGAAATTGGTCATCATATTCAAAAGCTTTTAGGCATATCGGATAAAATGGAGCAATTGAGACAACAGCTTAGCGAAGGGGAATACAATAAGTACTCGGTACGGTTAGAATTGCAGGCAGATTTTTTTGCAGGGGTATGGGCTCATTATGAACAAGGAAAAGGATTATTGGAAAAAAATGACATAGATGAAGCTCTTAGTGCAGCGAACGCCATTGGGGATGACCGATTGCAAAAAGAATCGCAAGGGTATGTGGTTCCAGAATCATTTACCCATGGAACTTCCGCTGAACGTGTTTACTGGTTAAAAAAAGGGTATGAAACCGGAGATATTAACCAGGGAGATACTTTTAGTGCCACT
>JBJMLT010000281.1:0-6497 GCA_045805165.1 Flavisolibacter sp. | reverse complement strand
TCCTTCGCCTCTATAAAATTTATAAGTGCAGATCTTTATAAGACCAGTGATCTTTATAACACAACCACCAGTGCCTATTTAGATGCTAATAGGGATACAGTAAATTTCAGTAAACAGATCAGGGAAAATCATACAAAAAGAAAACAAAGCGACAATCAGCTTACTTATAAGCAGCTGTTTAAGAAAAAAGACCGACTGTGGCTTACAACTGTCAGATTTGGCTATGTTGAAGATCAGCAAAATGGAATTATTAAAACAAACACCAATTTTTATAAAAATGGTGTAATTGATTCTATTGACATTTTAGATCAGATGAAAGTATTCAATGGTGACTCGCGCACGTTTGGAATAAAATCCACTTTCAGTGAGCCATTTTCCCCAAAGGTTTCTCTTGTAGTTGACTATGCTTATAATCAAAACAATTCTAATTCTAACAGACAGACTTTAAATAAGGATTTAAGTGGCAAATACAGTGAACTCGACCCTGTATATAGCAATAATTTCGACCTGAATGCTTTTTCCAATAGTGGTTCGGCAATACTAAAGTATATGTCTAAAAAGCTAAGGTTCTCAGCTGGTTCAGGAATTTCTGATGTGCGGTTAAAATTATTTAACAGATATAATAACGTACGGAATCAATATGACTTTCTAAATTTTACTCCCCAGGCACAAGTATCTTATACATTCAAGCCTCAATCCAGGATGTCCTTTAATTACAGAGGTACTACCGAGCAACCGAATATCAATCAACTACAACCAGTAAGTGATAATTCAGATCCGTTAAATGTGTTTGTAGGAAATCCAAATCTTAAAGTAGGCTTCAAGCACGATTTAAGCATCACCGTGAGTCAATTCAAAGTATTAAGCGGTACAGGTTTCTGGTTGAATTTTGGCACTGAAATGCTTAACAATGCCATTGCAAATTATAATCTGCTCGATACAGCAACCGGTAAGCAGATCTATTCACCAGTAAATATGAATGGAAATAGTAGCTGGTATTTTTATGGGAACCTTTTCAAGCAGGCCGAAAAGAAATTATCAAGAGGATTTGAATTAAATGGTAACGGTGGCCGCAGTGTAAATTTTTTAAATGGAGAAAGAAATGTGACGAATTATTTCTCAATAAATACAGGACCCTATCTCGGATATGATAAACCTGATAAGTTTAATTTCAATTTCAGTCCCCGGATTGCTTACAATTCAACTGTTTCTTCTTTGCAAGCAAATAACAAGACCAATTATTTCAATTATGGGCTGAACATGAATCTTTATGTAGCCATTTCTAAAAAGTACGAGTTCAATACAGATATGAATGCGGATTTTCAACAGAGGATAAATCAATTCAGTCCGGGATTGAACATTGTTGTATGGAATGCAAGCTTTGCAAGAAAAGTATTTAAAGATAAATCGGGGAAGATCATTATAGTTGCTAATGATATCCTTGACCAGAACAAAGGATTTAACAGAACGATCAACAGCAATTTTATCCAGGAAGACAGGTATTCAAAGATCAGCAGGTATTTCCTGTTAAAGTTTGAGTGGACTTTCAATAAAATGCCGGGATCAAAATAAATTTATATGCAGAAGCTTTTTTGTTTCTTTTTTGCTGTTATATGTTTAACTGTTTCTAAAGCGCAATCACCATTTATAGGAACTGTAAAGATTGAATTCGAGAAAAATACAAATCTTCCTGCTCTTTATAAAGAACTGGCTCCGGAATGGTATGATATGATAAAAGACCGTTTACCTAAAAGCTCTACTACTTATTATGATTTTATAGGTGATAGCACGCATTCTATTTATAAGCCTGGTAGAGAAACGAGAGCTGACTATAATGGCTTTCAAATGTTGGCAGATAAGAATGTAGTCTATACAGATTATACTTCAAATACAAGCATATCGCAAAAGCCGGTTTTTGAAGAAACCTTCCTTGTAACTGACAGCTTGCAGAAAATAAGATGGAAAATAACAGCCGATACCAGAACCATTGCAGGCTTTGATTGTAGAAAAGCAATAGGGATCATTGATGATACAATTGCCGTCTTTGCTTTTTATACAGATGAGATCATGATCTGCGGTGGACCAGAAAGCATTCATGGATTACCGGGAATGATTTTGGGTGTTGGCGTTCCTCGATTACACACTACATGGTTTGCTACTAAAGTAGAAACCTCAAATGTCAATTTGAAACCAGTAACCCCCGAAAAAAAAGGAAAGAAGGTAGACAGGGCAACGATGATGAAGCAACTGGATAAAGTTCTAAGGGAGTGGGGAACATGGGGAAGTAAAATGATAGTGAATTTTGCTATCTGATCATTTTTTCAGCTCCATTATCCAGATTGATTTCTCTGGTATTTTCCACTGATCTGATAATGGCATACTCTGTCCGGTCACTATATTACTTGCAGAGTTAAATCCTGAAGTGCGTTCAGTAAATCTTTCTATATCTAAAGGTCTTTCCTCATTAGATGTATTCATAACTACCATTACTGTTTGTTTGGTATCGTAACGGAAGTAGGTATATAACCCACGATGAGGAATAAATTGCATTAGATTTCCATATTTCAGCGCAGAAGATGACTTCCTGAAATTGGCAATAGTTCTTGTCCAGTTAAATACATCATTTTCAACTTGCGTTCTGCCTTCTGGTGTAAACTTATTTTGTTTATCTTCTTTCCAGCCACCCGGAAAATCACCACGTACAAGTCCATCAGGATTAGAAATGCCTTTTAATAATATTTCAGTGCCATAATATAATTCTGGCGTACCCCTTTCGGTAAGCAGCCATCCAATGCCTTCTTTTAATTTCTCAACATCTTCCTTCACCTGAGAATAAAAACGGGTCATGTCATGATTATCCAGGAAAATGACATTATTCATTGGATCCTTGTATAGAAAATCATTACTCAAAGTCTCATACAATGTTTCTGCGCCATCATTAGGTTGTGTGAGCGCAGGCTGGATCCCTTCAAAAAGGCATTGAAAATCTATTATACCTGTAGCATTACTTTTAAACTTAGCCGATAAATTATTCCTTGTAAAATAGGCCTCATTAACAGTGCCACGTACCCAGGCTTCTCCAGCCATAGTCATTTTAGGAAACTCATCTATCAATGCCTGGTTACAGCGATTCATGAAATCCTGGTCAACATATATATATGTATCTATTCTCCAGCCATCAACACCAAATTCCTCTATGCACCATATTGCATGTTGTATAAGAAAATTAGCTACAAAGGGATTTCTCTGATTCAGATCAGGCATTTGTCTTGTGAACCAACCATCCAATAATAATTTTCTTTCCTTTTCAGAGCCATGAGGATCGAATATTGTTTGATCCCTATAATTCGTTTGGGTGTATTTCGGCCATTGATGCACCCAATCCTTCATTGGCATATCCTGGATGAAAAAATTATAAAGTCCGCAATGGTTATAAACGGCATCCTGCATCAACTTCATTCCTCTTTTATGTAGCTCATCACTAAGCTTATGATAGGCTTCATTACCTCCATGTCTTGGATCGACCTTATAATGATTTGTAATAGCATAGCCATGCTCGGTTCTATCAGGCATATCGTTCTCAAGTATAGGTGTTAGCCATACCGTTGTTACACCAAGATCCTTAAGATAGTCCAGATGATCAATTACACCTTGTATATCACCACCATGCCTGTGGTACATGGAATCGCGGTTAAGTGATTGATCTTTCATGCCTGCTATTCGGTCGTTTGAATAGTCACCATTGCTAAAACGGTCCGGCATAATGAGATAAATAAAATCCTGAGACTTTACTCCCTGAGCATACAATGACCCTTTACCTTCTCGTCTTTTTTTGAATAAGAACGGAATAGATTTTCCTGAGCTCAATTTAATGGCTGCTGTACCTGGTTTAATATTGGAAGAAAGTACCAGGTCAACGAATAAATAATTTTTATTTTCCGGATGGTGTACTTTTTTAATAGTTACACCTGAATAATTTAATGTAACATCATTTGATCCGATCTCTTTTCCATGCAACATCAATTGTAATTTTGGATTCTTCATTCCCACCCACCAGTGTGTTGGGTAAACATCAATTGCATCCTGGCTAAATACTATTAATGAAAATGTATGGACTACAACTAAAAAGAATAATCTACGCATATTAAACAGTTCTTTGACCTTCAATTTCTACTAATGATACTTTGGATCTGGAAACCCTTTCAAATTTTTCACTTACAATAAGGTAGCATAAAACTGCCGCCACCATCATCAATACTCCGCCAATTTGTACAGCAAGCAACCGGTTATTGTGAAGTAAATGTTCCATGATCCATCCAAAAAATAAAGAAGCTATAATTTCAGGCAAAACAATAAAGAAATTAAAGATGCCCATATAAACACCTATCTTATCTTCTGGCAGGGCCCCTGCAAGCATGGCATATGGCATGGAAAGAATACTGGCCCAGGCTATTCCAACTCCAACCATGCATAAATACAGTTGGTATTTTTCAGTTACAAATCCTACACATACAAGGCCGATGGCGCCACAGATCAGACAAAGTGAATGAGTCAATTTTCTTCCTAATTGCTTAGCGACAAATGGGATCATTAATGCGAAAAGAAAAGCAATAACATTATAGAAAGAAAGAGTTAATCCTGCAAATTCAACGCCTTTTGTATAAACAACATCTTTTTCATTTACAGCATGAAATACATTTCTTGCTACGGCTGTACTATAATAGAACCACATTAAAAATAATCCTGGCCAGGTAAAGAATTGAACCAATGCAAGCTGCTTCATTTTTTTAGGCATAGTGAAGATCGACTGATTTATTTCCCTGATGCCACCACCAAAGCCTTTATTGCTTTCTTTTACTTTATTCTTAAACCCAAGATCGGCTGGCGGATATTCTTTAGTAGTAAATATGGTATATAAAACGGCGGTAAGGAATATAGAGCCCCCAATATAAAATGCATATTTAACGGATGGCGGAATGCTACCGCTGGTTGAAACTCTTGATACATGAAAAGCATTCGATAAAAGCCATGGCAACATGGAAGCGATGCTACCACCAATTCCTATCATAAAAGCCTGCATCGTAAATCCTGCTGTTCTCTGACTGTCAGGAAGCTTATCTGCAACAAAAGCTCTGAATGGCTCCATTGCGATATTACCAGATGTATCAAGTATCCATAAAAGTCCGGCTGCCATCCATAAAGCTCCACTATTCGGCATCAGAAAAAGACAGATAGTACTTAATACAGCTCCTACAAAAAAATAAGGTCTTCTTCTACCCCACCATGGATGCCATGTTCTGTCACTCATGTAACCAATAATAGGCTGAACGATTAGTCCGGTCAATGGTGCAGCTAAGAACAATAAAGGGATTTGATCAGGGGACGCTTTTAAATATTCATAGATAGGACCCATATTCGCACGTTGAAGATCCCATCCGAATTGAATTCCAAAGAATCCAAAACTCATATTGAAAAGGTCCTTGAATCCTAAGCGTGGCCTTGCAGATGTTACAATGGTGGACATGCAATCATTATTTGATTGCTGAAAGTTAATAAGTATACATGTAAGGAATACACATACTATTCCTTTTTCCTTACTTTATTTAATGAGTGTGGATAATTAGGCGCCAAGAGAAAATCCATTTGGAATAATAGCACCTTTTTTCAAAACAATAACGCCTTCCCTTACTGTATAGAGAGGAAAGTCACCATCTTCAACATGACTGCCGCCCACTATTCGAACATCATCTCCTATTCTGCAGTTTTTATCTATAATGGCATTTTGTATCTGGCATCTGTTTCCTACTCCCAATTGCGGCAAACCATGAACGCGATCTTCTTCTATATCACTTAGAGTTTCATAATAATCACTACCCATGATATAGGTATTGATTAGTTGCGCATCGTGTCCAATTCTTGAGCGGATACCTATTACGGAATTCTCAATATGGGAAGCGTTGATGATGCAGCCATCTGCAATTAGTGCATGATCCAGCCTGGTACCGCTAACTTTTGCCGGAGGCAGCATACGTGCGCGCGTGTAAATGGTCTTGGTATTATCAAAAAGATTGAACTCAGGGAGATCTTTGGTAAGAGCCAAATTTGCATGGAAGAAGGCGGGAATATTTCCAATGTCTTCCCAGTATCCTTCATATTGATAACTTGCTACCCGGTATTTGCCAATAGAATCCGGAATGATCTCTTTACCAAAATCAGTTGCACTTTTATGCTCATGCTGCAGCATGTCAAACATCAACTGCCGGTTAAAAATATAAATGCCCATTGATGCCAGGTATACTTTTCCTTTACTTTTCATTTCATCGCCAGTATCACTGATCCAATCTTCTAATCCGGTTTTAGGCTTTTCTATAAATGAGCTAATATAGCCTTCGCTTGTTTTCAGAATTCCAAATTCAGAAGCTTCCTTAGCGGTTACAGGAATTGTTGCTATGGTAATATCAGCGCCTTTTTCTTTGTGGCTTTGAAGCATATCCTGA